>JANYFS010000198.1 GCA_025359705.1 Deinococcales bacterium
AATGTGACCGTGAGCGTGGAAAGGGGCGTGCCGTCCCGTGCAAAAATTCGGGTATTGCTGCCCACCCCCAATGCCTCGAGCTGACGGTATGAGGGCAATTCTTGATACCATTTGAGGGCAAAAAACAGCACCACCGCAATCAGTAGCAAAACCCCCCGCTGCAGCCACAGCCAAACGCTCGAGTGCAAACTGGGCCGTGTCTGTCGCAAAGGTTGCCTCGAGGGTTGCCGCAAGGGTTGCCGTTCAGGGGTCTTTGAAGACGGTTTTTTAGAGGATCTTGCAGCAGATGGGGCGGTGGTTCTGGGGCGGCTCACGGCTACAGTCTAACCAATGCTTCCTGATTCGGCTCGAGAAGTTTTCTTAGGAAATGCTTAGATTTAATGAGGCGGATTTTGGTGCTGTTTGTTTAGGGCTATCTTCAGTGGCTCCGTTCTTGAACACCCCGAACAATCTTTGTGACCATTCTACGGGGCAGAAACCGCGCACTTTGGGCTTGCACATAGTTGAACATCGAATCCAGCACCACCACTTGCCCCTTTTGCATTCCTTCAAAGCCGACCCGCGCCACCTCGAGGGCGCTGGGGAGTTTGCGGCCCTTGATCAGCTTGGACTCCTGCATATCTGCCCTGTCTTGAAACCCGCTCGAGAAGGCTCCTGGGCAAAAAGCAGTGACGGTGACACCTGTTCCCTCGAGTTCGTTGGCGATGGCCTCCGAAAAAAACAGCACATAGGCTTTGCTGGCATAGTAGACCGCCATCAGCGGCCCAGACTGGAAGGCGGCAGTGCTGGCGATGTTTAGCACCCGTCCACGGCCCCGTTTGACCATACTCGGCAGCAACAAACCCGTCAGCTCGGTGAGGGTACGGATATTTAGATCCACCATGTTGATTTCCGCGTCTAGGTTGTTTTCGTGGAATTTGCCATACGAAGCAAAGCCCGCATTATTGACCAAAATGTCGATGTCTAATTCCCTCGAGCGTAACTCCTCGAGCAAAGCTTTCCCCGCACCGATGGCAGATAAATCACTCGAGAGGGCTAGGGTTTGCACCCCATATTTCTGACTCAAATCCTGCGCCACCCCCTCGAGCTTTGCCGCACTGCGTGCTACCAAAACCAAATCATGCCCCGTCTTCGCCAACAATTCCGCCAGCTCGAGGCCCAAGCCTCCAGAGGCTCCTGTGATCAGTGCGGTTTGACGGGTGGGATTTGTAGGGTTTGACATGGTGAATCTCCTTTGTGAGTGGGGGTTCGTTTTTCGTTTTTCGTTTAAAGATTTGGGCGCTCGAGTCAAGCAATCTTTTTCTCACCCTCTCGCCCTCCAAGCAACGCCCGAACTGCTACTTCCAACTCGAGCATAAAATCTACGTGCAAGGCGGCGAACTGGGGATTATCGCTGATGCCGACCACCGGACGAGACATTTGGTAGAGGCCGATGACCAGTGCATTGAAGTGCAAAATCAGGCGGATTCCTTGCCCAGAAGTGAGGTTTAAGGCACGCTCGAGCAAAGTGGCGGTGGTGTGGGTGCGCTGGGCCAAGTTGAGCTTGAACTGAGTGACCGCCTCGAGTGAACTGTTTTGCTCGAGTACCGTGGACAAAATCGAGAGTAGACGCACCATATCTAGGCGGTTTTTGAGCGATTGGTTAAGGATGTGGGCTACTTGGGCGGCCCCTTCGATCCCCTCGAGGGCAGTGTTGGCCTCAGTAAACCAATCCAAGAGCAAGTCGTCTAGCAAGGCCAAAAACAGCTCTTCTTTGGTGGGAAAATACAAATACAAAGTGCCTTTGGCAAGGCAGGTTTGGGTGGCAACCTGCGACATGGTGATGCTGGCATAGTCGGTGTGTTGCCACAGAGTCAGGGCAGTTTGCAAAATAACCTGCTTGCGGGCCTGTTTGTCTTGGTCGGAACGAGCGCGGTCTGTGCGTTTTCCCGTGTGTTTATCGGGAAGAGGTGTCTTAATGACCATGAGTCATATAATAAATGACTCATGGTCATTTGTCAAGCCTAAAAAAACTCGAGGGAGAAATTAGGCTCGAGTTTAGTTTGGGTTTAGTTTGGGTTTAGTTTGGGTCTGGATCAGGTTCGCAAAGCATTTTGGTATTCGCTGCGAAAACGGGCCAGTTTCGCCAAATCGCCTTGGCTTTGGGCGGCCCGAATGCGAATCTGATGGACTTCGTAGGCTAGGGGGTCGCGCTCGAGGTATTGGGTACAGAGCAGCATCATTTTGGGCCAGTTGCGGGCTTGCTCAAGTTCGCTCAAGGTTTTTTGCACGCTCAGCAGCATACTTTCTGCCAATTCGTTGCGCTTTTGATCCACCCAAAAAGAACCCTCGAAACCCTGTAAAAAAGGTGCAGAATAGATCGAAAAAGCCGTAGGCCAATCCAAATCCATAATGGCGTGCTGAAAGGCATGAATATCCACTTTGATTACGAAATGTGGGTTGATCTTGTAGCGGGCCTGAGTACGATTCTGGCCTTGGCTCAGAATGGCCTCTTTGCCCAAAATGGAGCGCAGATCAAACAGGGTGGCCTTCAGGTTATTGTTGGCAGAAGCCTCGTCGCGCTCGCTGAAGACCTCGAGCAGAATATCCGCTTTGGAGCGGTCTGGACGCAGGGCCAAATACACCAGCAGCACTGCCGAAAGGCTACGAATTTTCCCTAAAGATTTACCATTCAAACGGATTTCGGGAGTTTCCCCCAAAGTTACCAGCTCGAGGGTATGCACGTTGGGCAATTCGGTGGGTGCAGGATACAGCGGCTCGAGGTAAATTTCCAGCTCTGGCTCGAGCTTGGCAGCCTGCAACAGCACGCCCAAGTCGCGCTTATCCATCTGCTCGAGGGTACGAATATTCAACCGCAACATTACTTCTAACACTTCCCGCACCAAAGCAAAAGCCTGTTTGGAATCGCGCAGGTGATGATAGGTCGCCGCCAAATACATCTTGGCCTCGAGCATGTCGAAACGGCTGGTTAGGGTGGCAATGGCTTGTTGCAAGTCTATGATGGCCTCTGAATAATCTTTGCGACGCAAAGAGAGTTGACCCCGCGCAAAAATCCATTCTGGAGGGGTATTTTGATAGGCATAGCTGTTTAATGTCCTCGAGGCTTTGATGTGTTCCCCCTCGAGACTGTAGTAATTGGCCCATTGGCAACACAGCCAAAGATCTAAAGATTGATCTTTTAGCTTACTGGCAGCTTCTTGGGTTTTTTGTAAAGCTTCATAATGCTCGAGATACTCTCCTTTGGATTGGTGAAAGTAAGTTCTGGCTAAAAGTATAAAAGCATTAGATTTTAAATATTCTGATTGAAGAGACAATAATTCGGCACTCTCTAAATAAATTAACGCATCGTCGAATAAGCCTAAGTGTATTTTTATTATCGATAATCCATATAAAGCCATTAGGTGAATACGAATCTCATCTTTTCCAAGAACTTCGACGACTTGTTGATGAAGAATTATCGCTCTAAAAAGATCTCCACAAAACTCGTGCAGAATTGCTAAGTTTTGAGCAACTCGAGCAGCTTGCACTTCTAAGTCTAAAGATAAAAAGCCATGCCAAGCTTGTTCGCAATATTCTAAACTTTCTTTAGATTTGCCCAATAAATATAAAGTAACTCCATGCCAACGCCAAGAAAGATATAGGAGTTCACCCTCGAGCATGTTTTTTTGTTCAATTTTTTCAAAATGTGTTTTCGCTTCTTCAAGTCTTCCTGTCACCCGCAAGACATTGCCATATTCCACCGCCGCTTCAAGATCGCCGCGCAAATAGGCACGCAAAAGCAAAGGTTCGGCGTGTTCAAACTGCCCCAACCGCAAGTGTGAAATACCCAATTGGCCCAACTCCTCAGCGGAAAGTAAACCGTGACTGGAGAGTTCGGTTAATACCGCTTGATATTTTCCTTCGCGGAATGCCTGCATGTAGGTCCTAGACGGGGTTTCCAGTGCTTAACCAGCGCAAAACTATTCTAGATGTCATGAAGAACCTCAAGCTCATAGTAACGCTTTTAGCGCTAACCATCGTCTCACTCGTTACAAGCTCAGCTCAAGCCACACCTACTTCGCAAGTCGCAAATGTCAGTTTGGGTGGTGGAACTATCCTTCCAAATGGTGGTGCGCCTCCAGGCTTTGGAGAATGATGTTTTTCCCGCCACGTTTCCCAGTCGCCTCTCGAGCCAACCTCCCTCTAAATCACACACTAAGGAATTCCACTTCATGACTCGAGTGCAGCCTAAAACTCCCACCCAAATTCTACTCAAAAGCGTTTTGATGTTTGCTGTGGTTGCACTTTCCTTCTCTCCCAATACCATCTTTCGCCCTCGTACCAAAAGCCGTGTACAAGTGGCAAATGCTTCAACTATCTCTATACTCCCTCGAACTGCCTAATTTTTTCATCGGTACATTATTTCAAATTAGGCAAATGTGTTCACAAAATCGGTCATTTCTTTATTGATCCTCGAGATTGATCCTCAAGAGTGACTCGCGAGCCTTCAAAAATCTAGTACTTTAAAGAATACAGTACCTTTTCAAAGGATGACTCGCCATGACACATATTTTAGTGATGGAACCCGATTTAATAACTCGCTCTTTTCTGGAATGCGATCTGCATAGCCAAGCCTATACGCTTTCGGTGTGTAAGACTACCGAAGAAGCCTACGCTGTACTAAAACAAGTCGCCCCAGATGTGATTATTTGTGATATGTATAAGTTCGCTCTGGC
>JANYFS010000280.1 GCA_025359705.1 Deinococcales bacterium
ATTCGACGACAACAAAAAACTGTTCTCGATTGGCTTTGATGTCTCGAGCCAGCACCTCGATCCCAGTTATTACGATTTGCTAGCCTCCGAAGCCCGCCTGACCAGTTTTATTGCCATTGCCAAGGATGAAATCCCCACTGCACACTGGTTCCACTTGGGCCGCGAGCTGACCCCGATCAACCGCAGCACCGCGCTGGTTTCGTGGTCGGGTTCGATGTTTGAATACCTGATGCCCCGCTTGGTGATGCACTCGCCACCAGGCAGTCTGCTCGAGGAGACCTGCCGTTTGGTGGTGCGGGCGCAGATGGGTTACGGCATGACCCGCAGCGCCGCGCTGCAAAGCCTGCCCGCTGGGGTAAGTGGGGTTTGGGGCATTTCCGAATCGGCTTTTGCCGCTCGAGACTTGGCCCAAAATTATCAGTACATGGCCTTTGGGGTGCCTGGGTTGGGCCTGAAGCGCGGCCTTGGCGACGATTTTGTGATTGCACCCTACGCCAGCGCACTAGCCGCCCTGTTTGACCCTGTAGCCGCTACCCGCAATCTGGCACGGCTTGAGCGGATTGGGGCCAGTGGTGCGTATGGCTTTTATGATGCCCTTGATTTTACCCCCTCGAGGCAACCCGATGGCTCGAAGTTTACTGTGGTACGCAACTTTATGGCCCACCACTCGGGGATGACGTTGCTGGCGCTGGCAAATGTGCTGCACGGAGACCGCATGACCGCACGTTTTCATGCCGATGTGCGAATGCAGTCCGCCGAATTGTTGCTGCAAGAACGCACCCCCAGGGCTGCCAGCGTGTCCCGTCCGCGCAGCGAGGAGGTTTTGGCGGCTCGAGCGGTGGATTCGTCCACTCCAGGCGAACGCAGTTTTACCACCATGCGCGAGGCTGCTTTGCAAACCCATCTGCTGTCCAATGGGCGCTATACCGTGATGCTCAGCGCGGTGGGTTCGGGATACAGCCGTTGGAATGACCGCGCCGTGACCCGTTGGCGTGAAGATACCACCCGCGAAGCACAGGGCAGTTTTATTTATCTGCGTTCGCTACCCGATGAACGCGGCATTGGCGGGCGAATTTGGTCGGCAACCCCGCAGCCCTTGGGCCTCGAGCCTGCCGAATTTCAAGCCAAATTTTACGAAGACCGCGCCGAATTTTTCCGCCGCGATAGCGTTTTTGCCACCACCCTCGAGGTGATTGTTTCGGCGGAGGACGATGCCGAAATGAGACGGGTGACAGTCACTAATCAGGGCAACAAAACTCGAGAAATCGAAGTCACTTCTTACACCGAAGTGGTGCTGACCACCCCCTCGGCGGACGATGCACACCCCGCTTTTTCCAAACTATTTGTGCAAACCGAATGTGTACCCCATTTGGGCGCACTGTTGGCAACCCGCCGCCCCCGTTCGCCCGACGAAGCCACAATTTGGGCGGCACATACTGCCGTGGTGGAAGGCGGTTCGCTCGAGCGTGCCAGTAATAACCCAGACCCTCGAGCCATAGACCCTCGAACCACCCAAACCCTGCAATATGAAACAGACCGCGCCCGCTTTCTGGGCCGAGGTCAGCAACCAAACCACCCCGCCGCAATTATGGACGGCTTGCCGCTGTCCAATACCGTGGGCGCGGTACTCGATCCGATTTTTAGCCTACGCCGCCGCATTCGCCTCGAGCCTGGAGCCAGTGCCTCTGTGACCTTTACCACTTTGGTGGCAAGTACCCGCCAAGCTGCGCTCGAGTGTGCAGACCATTACAGCGATCCCGAAAGTTTTGCACGCGGCCTGACGATGGCCTGGACCTATACCCAAGGGCAACTGCACCACTTGGGAATCTCTCCGCTCGAGGGGCATATTTTCCAGCAGCTTGCCAGCAATGTGCTGTATCTGAATCCCAAATTTCGGCCCGTTAGCGAAGTGCTGACCCGCAACACCTTGGGTCAATCCTCGCTTTGGCGCTTTGGTATTTCGGGCGATCTACCCATTATTTTGCTCCGCATCGACGATGCCAATGACCTAGAAATCCTGCGCCAACTGCTCCGCGCTCACGAATACCTGCGTACCAAGCGGCTAGCAGTGGATCTGGTCATCCTGAATGAGCAAGCCACTTCCTATATGCAAGAACTGCAAGAATCCATTCTAAGCGTGATTCGCTCGAGTCTAAACCGCGAAAATTCGCCGCTGGGCAGCGTCTACACCCTGCGTGCGGATTTGCTCTCGAGCGCCGAACAGGATTTGCTGAAAAGTACCGCTCGAGTAGTTTTGCTCAGCCGCCAAGGAACCCTTGCCGAGCAAGTCTCCCGCAGCCGCACTTTAGCCCCGTTGATTGCTAAAATCTCGAGTTATTCAATAAACAATCCCTCGAGTAATCCAATGAGTTATCCCATAAACAATCCGATGAGTAATCCCTCGAGAGATTTAATAGGCAGCTCCATAGGTAATTTAGCACGTAATCCCTCGAGCAATCCCTCGAGTAACCCAACAAGAAGTTCAATTGGCAATCTAACAAGTAATTCGACAAGCAATCCGACAAGCAATCCAGCAAGCAATTCGGCAAGCAACCTCAACCCATTAACCGCCGCACTCACTCGCCTCAACCCCACGCGCCGCACTATTTCCACTACCCCAAACCCAACTCTGCCCGATCTGGACTTTTTCAATGGTTTGGGTGGCTTTTCGCGCAGTGGCCTCGAGTACCAGATCACCTTAAACCAAGGACAGTGGACCCCGACCCCGTGGGTCAATGTGATTGCCAATCCCAGTATTGGCTTTACGATTTCTGAATCGGGTTCGGGCTATACTTGGGCGCAAAATAGCCGTGAAAACAAGCTGACCCCCTGGTCCAATGATCCAGTTAGCGATTCCCCAGGCGAGATTTTGTACATCCGCGACGAAGAAACCCTCGAGGTATTTTGTGCCACCCCACTGCCGATCCGTGACAACTCGAGTACCTACAGCATTGTGCATGGGCAGGGCTACAGCAGCATTACACATCAAACCCACGGCCTCCAGCTCGAGCTGACCCAATTTGTGGCCCCCACCGATCCAGTCAAAATCTCGCGGCTGACCTTGGAGAACCGCTCTGGCAAAACCCGTAAACTCTCGGTGACGGGCTACCTCGAGTGGGTGCTGGGGGTCAGCCGCGAAGCCAGTGCCGCGCACATCATCACCGAAGTCGATTCGCAAACGGGTGCGATTTTTGCCCGTAACTTTTGGACCGAAGAATTCGCCCAGAAGGTGGCTTTTGTGGATCTGATGGTGCAGTGGCAGGCGGGCAAAAACCCACGCTTTACCTGTGACCGCCGCGAATTTATCGGGCCACATGGAACCCTCGAGCGACCCGCCGCGCTTGCGCCAAAAGGAAACCTGGCTGGTAAACTGAGCGGCAAAGTGGGTGCAGGGCTTGACCCCTGTGCCGCACTGCAAAACACCCTCGAGCTGGCGGCGGGGGCCAGTATCGAAGTGGTTTTTTTGCTGGGCCAAACCGATACCCCCCAAGAAGCACAGCGGTTGATCGAGACCTACCGCAATTCCGACATCAGCGCAGTATTAGAAGCAGTCAAGCACCATTGGGACAACATTTTAGGAACAGTGCAGGTCAGCACCCCCGACACCGCCATGAATCATATGCTCAACCGCTGGTTGCCCTACCAGACCCTCTCCTCGAGGATCTGGGCGCGTTCGGGTTTTTATCAAGCGGGGGGAGCATACGGTTTTCGGGATCAGTTGCAAGATACGATGTCGCTCTCGAGCATCCAACCTGGCTTGGCGCGGGAGCAAATTTTGCGGGCCGCCAGCCGCCAATTCCTCGAGGGGGATGTCCAGCACTGGTGGCATCCTCCCAGTGGGCGCGGGGTGCGAACCCATATCAGCGATGATCTGGTCTGGTTGCCCTACTGCATCTCGAGTTATTTGGAAACCTCGAGCGACACTGCCATTCTCGAGGAGCTGGTCGGCTTTATCGAAGGGCCACCCTTGGCTCCAGAACACGAAGATTCCTACTTTACCCCGACTACTTCGCCCTTTTCGGCAACCCTGTTTGAACACGGCGCACGGGCGCTCGAGCGGAGTTTAGCAGTGGGTATTCACGGCCTGCCCCTGATTGGCTCGGGGGACTGGAACGACGGCATGAACCGTGTGGGCCGCGAAGGAAAAGGGGAAAGCGTGTGGCTGGGCTGGTTTTTGCATACCAACTTAATTGCGTGGGCCAAAATTGCCGAAACACGCGGCGAACTCGAGCGGGCGCGGGTCTGGCGCGAACACGCCGCCGCCCTTCAGCTTTCCCTCGAGACCCACGCTTGGGACAGCGAGTGGTACAAACGCGCTTTCTATGACGATGGCACACCGCTGGGATCGGCGCAGAACGACGAATGTCAAATCGATTCCATTGCCCAGTCTTGGGCGGTGATTTCGGGCGCAGCCGACCCCACTCGAGCCAAACAAGCCATGAATTCGCTCGAGCGGCATTTGATCAACCGCGCAGACCGCTTGATGCTGCTGTTCACCCCGCCCTTCCAAAACACTTCGCACGACCCTGGTTACATCAAGGGATACTTGCCTGGGGTGCGGGAAAATGGAGGTCAATACACCCACGCTGCCGTCTGGTCGGTGGTGGCTTTTGCCCAACTCGGCGACGGCAATAAAGCCTTCGAGCTATTTGGCTTGCTCAACCCAATCAACCGCAGCTCCAGCAAAGCAGGAGTCCAGCGCTATAAAGTCGAGCCGTATGTACTTTCGGCGGATGTTTACGCCCAAGAACCCCATGTGGGGCGGGGGGGCTGGACCTGGTACACCGGCTCGAGCGGCTGGCTGTACCGTGCGGGCCTCGAGTCGATTTTGGGCTTTAAACGGCGCGGAACCAACCTCGAGATCGATCCGTGCATTCCCACTGCTTGGAAAAATTACCAGATCACCTTCAAATACCACTCCTCGAGCTACCAGATCAACGTCGAAAACCCCCAAGGGGTCGCCAAAGGCGTGGTATTCCTCGAGCTAGATGGACAGCAGGTACACGCCTCGAGCGTTCCGCTTTGGGACGATCAGCGCACCCATTATGTGCGAGTGGTGATGGGTGTGGTCATGGGTTTGAAATAATTTTTTGGCAGGGGCAGGCTATTCAGAGCCAATCCTATTGCGGTACGCTGTTTCCATGCACCCCCTCTTACAAAAAATGGGACTCGAGCATCACAAGGTTCTGATTTGGCATCACGACGATTTGGGCATGACCCAAGGCCACAACGCGGCCTTTCTGGAGCTGTATCGCCAGCATCACTGGCCCACTGGCAGCATCCTTTTCTGCGGCACGTTTGCCGAGGACATCGCTCGAGCAATAGGCCAAGACCCTGCCTTTGATGTGGGGGTTCACTTGGCACTAGCAGGCGGTTTTGCACCGCTGACCGCAGGAAAAAGTCTGACCTCGAGTGACGGGAAAATGTGGCCCTCGAACGAGGAGGCTTGGAGCCACCTAGAAGTGAGCGAGGCTGAGGCCGAGATGCGGGCGCAGATTGAACGGGCGCTCGAGCTGGGGGTGGACATCACCCACCTGGACAGCCACATGGGAACGGTGTTCAGGCCAGACCTGCTGAGCATTTACATTCGGCTGGGCGTGGAATATCGGCTTCCAGTCATGCTGCCTCGAGTGGATACTTCTTCGGCTCCTGCCGCGCTTCAAGAGCTGCTCGGTCACATCATGAGCAGCGCTCCCCTACCCAACCTAGACCGGGTGCTGATGGGCTGGGAAATCGCGCCTGAACAGAAAAAAAGTTGGTATCTCGAGCAACTCAAGACCCTCGAGCCAGGAATTTACCCTTTTCTGCACCACGCCGCTCGAGCCACAGGCGAGAACATCTGGGCGGGGGATATTGGCGACTTTGAGGCTTTTCAAGATGCCGAGGTGGTAGCGGCGCTAGGTGAGGTGAAGCACCTGACCTACCGAGAAATTCGGGATACCATGCGGGCGCAGTAAACTCGAGGGCAAAGGCATTTCCGTGGGCATCACTTTCACAACAAAAAAAACTCCCCTCGAGGGGGAAATCTTTTGTCCAACATTTGTCCAGCATAGGTTTTCTTGGCTCGAGCCTTATCCCTCAAACACTACTCGGTGGCGACGGTCTGATCCACGGTTTGCGCGGCAGGAATCACCATGCGGAAGTGGTTGGCAGGGTCTACCAGAAGCTCGGCAATGCGGCGGGCTGCATCGGTTTGCTCCGAGGTGATCAGGGCTTGGTGATAGTCGCCGAGTAACTCGCGGATGTCGCCGACCCCTTGCGCGGTCAGGGGCAAAATCACCACGCTCGAGCCTTTGGCAAGGCGGCGCTTGAGTGCGGCATCATCCAGGCCGTCTTGGGGAGCATGACGCAAGTACACCACACCGCCCGACATGCCCGAACAAATCCAAGGGCCAGCGTCGCCCACCACTACCGCGCGGCCTGCGGTCATGTATTCAAAAGCGTAGCCTTTGGCGTTGGCTCTGGTGGCAAGCATTCCCAAAGAGTCGTCTACCGGTTTGCGAAGCTCTCCACCCAAGACCACATCGGCTCCCGAGAGGCGCACACAAAACCTCGAGTCGGCGCTGCCTTGGATCAAAAACCGCCCGCCAATTGCGCCGTAGGCGAAGGATTTACCCACGCTGCCGTCTACGCGGCGGCCTTGGTGATTGCGGCCCTTCAGCACCACAATGCGCCCGCCCAAGCTGGATTTACCCACGCCGTCTTGTGCGCCGCCTTCCACCAAAATCTCTACGGGGTCGGCGTTGAATGCACCCAAACCGTTGCCAGGGATCGAGCCATCACCAAAGTGCAGGCGAACCTTTTTGGCTCCCTCGAGCTTGGTGCGGCGGGTTAGGGTTCCCACGAGGTGGGTTCCGAGGGCGCGTTCGGTGCTGGCAACGGGGCCATCGCGGTAGATGATCTCGTCTTCGTCGAGGACTTCCGAAACCCATTCGGAAACCATTTTGGTCATGTAGTTGAGTGGTTTGTGAATTACACGGCTGCCCAGTTTGCTCCAGCCGGTGGGTTCCTCGAGCTTGCCCAACATATCGGACAGGTCGATGCCCTCACCGGTGTACTCGAGCAGATCCAGGCGGCCCGTCAGGTCGGAGAGGTTGCTCATGCCCATTTTGGCAAGGATGCCGCGCAGTTCGTCACCCATACTCGAGAAGAAGGTGCTGAGGCGCTCCACTTCGCGGGGCAGTTCTCGAGGAACCCAGCGTTTCATACCGTGGGCTTCGGCCTGTTCTTGGGTTTCCACTTGGGTGGCAATTCCCACATGGCAGGTGTCCAGTTGGCAGCCACGGCAGATGGTGCAGCCGATGGCTACCATCGATAAGGTTCCAAAACCCACACGGTTCGCGCCCAAAGCCACCACTCGAGCCACATCCAGCGCGGATTTCAGGCCACCATCGGCCCAGATTTCCACTTTGTCACGAATGCCAGCGGCAACCAACATGCGGTGCGCCCTCGAGACTCCGTATTCCACAGGCATTCCCGCGTATTTGAGCGCGTGCATTCGGGCCGCGCCCGTGCCACCCTCGAAGCCCGACAGGGTGATGATGTGTGCGCCCGCTTTGGCGACCCCCAGCGCAATGGTTCCTACCCCTGGAACCACAGGAATTTTCACACAGATTCGGGCATTGGGGTTGATCGTTTTCAGCTCCTCGATCAACTGGGCCAAATCCTCGATGGAATAGACATCGTGGTTGTTGGAGGGTGAGATCAAATCCACCCCGCGCACCGCGTGACGGGCTTGAGCCACTTTGTCGGTGACTTTCTTGCCTGGCAGGTGTCCGCCTTCGCCTGGTTTGGCCCCTTGGCCCACTTTGATTTCGATAAAGCCCGCGCTGTTCAGCATTTTGCTGGAGACCCCAAAGCGCCCAGAGGCCACCTGCTGACCGCGCCAATGGTTGTAAGAACCCATCATGTTGGGGATTTCTCCGCCTTCACCGTTCATGCTGACCATGTTCAGGCGCTTGGCGGCTTCCACATAGCTTCTGAAGGCGGTTTCACCCTGCGAACCAAAGCTCATGGCTGAGATCACAAAGGGCAAGCTGTGACCCCCCACCGAGATGTCCACTTCCTCGGGGTCAAGGGCAACGGCCCCTTCAGGGATTCTCAGCTCGAGCTGTTGGCGAACACTCAAAGGCATTTCTTGCTCGAGCGCGTGAACACGGGCCGAGTAATCCGAACCGTCGATCTCGCCGTTGGCCAGCGAAAAAGCAGCCTTGAACAAACGCGGGTTAAAGCGAATATCCCGCTCGAGGGTATCTTGGTTGTTGTTGAACTTCTCGAGGCGCTGCTTGAGGGTAGTCTCGAGTTCGGCTAGGCCGTAGCCCACCACTTCGCCGCCCCACACATTTTGAGTACCAATGGCTTTGGCAAGGTCATTTTTCAGACCCATGCTGGCGAAAATATGACCATAACCCCGCAATTCGTGAATACCCATGGTGGACATCACTTTTTCGATGCCTTTGCTCAGACCCGACAAAATACGGCCTTGGGCCTCTTCCTCGAGGTACAGCGCATACATCAAGGTCGGCTCGAGGGCTTCCACACCCAAACCGATGCACAGCATCACATCGTGCAGGTTGCGAAGTTGAGCGGAGCGCACCACCACCGAACCTTGGCGGCGCAAACTGAGGTTGATCTCCCCCTCGAGGCGGGTTTCGGTGAGGGCTTGCTCCAGCGAACCCAAGGCCAGCAGCAAATCAATTGCCGCTTCGCCATTGCTGTACAGCGTGGTGTCATCCACAATGATCACTTCGGTTCCCGCACGCAGTGCCGCCACACCAGCGGCAGTAAAGCGCTCGAGAGCTACACTCAATGCTTCATCCGCGCCCAAATTGGGAATCAAGGTGGCAGTTTTAAAGTTGCTGCGGATGCTCTCGAGGCTGGTGGTGGCATATTTTTTGGCTAGGCTCGAGGTGGGGGCCAAAATCGGTGTGACCAGTTGCACTTCGTGGCCCGAAACCTTGCCAGGCAGCCCTCTCGAGCCGACCACGGTGCGGGTAGAGAAATGCTCGATTTCCCGCTCGCGGTCAATCGCGGGGTTGGTGACTACTGCCACGGTCTCTTTGAAGAACTCCGCCAAGTTGGGTTTATGCTCGCGCAGCGGGGCCAATTGCCCGTCGTAGCCCAGGCTCGAGATCGGTTCGGCCCCTTTGGAAGCCAGCGCCTTAAGGTACTCCTCGTCCCATTTATCCCAACCAAAGGCTGCTTTTGCACCCTTGGCAAAGCTGGGGATTTCGCTGTCCACGCTGGTAAAATCTGGGCCTTCCATATGGCGCTCGGCCCCGTCCATGTTGGCCCCGCGCCCATGTACCCGCTCGAGGGTCAGGCGCTGCACTTTTTCGTTGTAGTACAAATCGATCTTATCGGGGCAGATGATGGCAACCATCTTTTCGCCTGGCGAAAACGGCACAGGATCACTGACCATGCTGCCCAAGGGAATCACTCCGCGCTCGGAAGACCAGTAGTATTCTTTTTCGGTCTCACCAAACCACAAGGGGCGCAGGCCCAAGGCATCCACGCTGAACACGCACTCATTGCCTTCTCGAGCAATGATCGCGGCTGGGCCTTGGGCCAGTGGGCCACCCGCCGAGCGCAGGCCCATATAGGCATCTTGCAAGGGTTTACTGAAGCCACGCACTTCACTGAGCACAGGTGGGAACACCGACTCCACCGCCTCGAGCAAAGACAAATGGTGATCGAATAGATAGCCCATCATCACGCGGTCCAAATCTTGGGAATCCGAACCCCCCGTTAAAGGAATATCCAGTTGGCGACCTTCACGGCGCAGGCGGTCAATGGTGTTGATCTCGCCGTTGTGGGCCAGCAAATTGAAGGGCTGGACTTGCTCGAAGGTGGAGAGGGTATTGGTGGAATAGCGGTTGTGACCGATGGTGCTGACCGAAACAAATTCGGGCAGGTTGAGTTCAGGATAATAGCGGGGCAAAATTTCGGCGCTGCCCCGCACTTTATAGATCACCGTGTGGGTAGACAGGCTGACCACATGCACAGGCTGGGTTTTCTCGAGCTGCAAGGCCACATTGAACAGCTTGTTTTTGCGCTCAAAGTAGTCGGTGCTTTCCACCACACCCGCCACCTGAATAAATTGCGGCTCGGTCAGCTTGGCCACTGGCCCCAAGGCCGAAGGATAGACCTTACCGGTGCGCTCGAGCAGAACCGAAAAACCCCACTTGCTGGAAAGCACCCGCAAAGCATCCAGCAGCTCTCGAGGGTTTTTGCCCTTGGGCAAGAAAAAGTGACCCACAAAAAATTGGGGCGAATCCACCACGCTGCTATCCATGCGGGCTTCATCTAAGTAACGCTTCCAAATGGCCCGAGGAATATCGGTCATCACGCCGCATCCATCGCCCTCGCCGCGCACTTCGCCCGAACGGTGGGCCATTTGCCCCAGCGCATCGAGGGTACGAACCACATTGCCGTGGGTGGCTTCGCCTGTTTTGCGAATATTGGCGATAATGCCGCAGGCATCATGGCCCAATTCATCAAAGCTACCTGGGAAATCCCCCTCGAGCTGAGTTCTGAGCGCTTGACGATAAAGGCTTTCGGTGATCGTCTGTTGGCTGCGGTTTGGCATGTGGATTCCCCCTGGAGTTGTGGTTAGGATGGTTGGTTAGGATGGTTAAGTGGGCCTGCGGCGATACGGAGCGGTCTTTTGGGACTGTCTTTTTGGGATGTCTTTTTGGGGCGCATCTGGTGCTGCTTTCAGGTGCGTGTTGCGCGTGTGGCTATATTGCGGTTATGTAGGTGGTATTTGCGTACAAATCACACCATTAAGATAAGGGCTTAATTATACATAGGTCGAGAAAATTTACAATTGCCTAGCACGCACAAAAGCCCTACAATAGCCGTATACATGGGTACAACTAAACCACTTTTTCAACCCGAATCACGTCATGTTATGATAATTGCGGACATGGGGTGAATAAATGATATATTATTTTACAAAAATTGGTGGAAATTTGCGGTTTGTCACCTTTTTCCTAGACACCAATACTGTAACTGTCTATGGAACTCGTCTATACCTATCCTGCGAGCAAACCCAAAACCTGTTCAGAACCAGCCGAAAATCAGTCCAAAACCATTCCAAGTTCTTCCCAGCTTTGCAATGCTCCAAGCAGCTTGGTAGACTAAATCCACTATTTTTCGAGGATTTTTTGCTCCTCTGCTCACCCTATCCTGTGCATCATCTTGTGCATCATCTTGTGGGTGGTCTTGTACATCTCTGGCTCGAGTGGAGGACTGAATGGAAACATTACGGGTATCAGGAAAATCGCGCCCCAATGCAGTTGCGGGTGCGATTGCGGCCTTGCTGCGTGGAGTGGGTGAACTCGAGATACAGGCTATTGGCCCCGCTGCGGTCAACCAAACGGTCAAGGCACTTGCCATTGCGCGGGGCTACCTCGAGCTGGATTTGATTGATTTGGCAGTGCAGCCGCATTTTGTAAAACTCGAACTCGAGAGCGAAGAGCGCACTGCCATGAAATTTCGGGTCTGGCGGGTAGCGCGGTGAGGGCGAGCGGGCGAGAAAAAGATTTGAGGTAAGAATATAGAGGGCGCTGGAGTTGTAAATTGCTCAAGGGCAGAGCCTGTATACCTTTTTAAATCCTACTTACCAATTATTCGGCTAAACTTGATCGAGACCCCATTGTTCGATTTTCTCTTGCATACCTGCAATATCTTTTGTAATATTTTTTGCAATATCCCCCGCAATATCTCTTGCAATGCAATAGGGTTACACCAAATTTCGCCATTGGAGCGTTTGATTTGACCAACATCCTAAAAACCGAAGCCGTCAGCAAGCCCAAACCCCGCCGCTCAAGTTGGATTCCGTATGCCTTTATCGTGCCATTTTTTGTGGTGCTGCTGCTATTCGGTATTGCGCCGCTGCTCTTTTCGTTGTGGGTTTCCTTCAACGATTGGAGCGCAGGAGCGCAACTTGATCGTATGAAGTGGGTCGGCTTGTGGGGCTATCACTTCACCCTGTCCGACGATAAATTTTTACCCGCCTTTTTTCGCACAATGCGGGTGGCCTTGTTTACCGCACTACCCCAACATTTGGTAGCCTTGCCGTTGGCTTATGTGCTGCATATGGCGTTTAAACGCTTGCAAGGAGTGCTGGGAACGGTGCTGTTCTTGCCCTACATGACCTCGAGCCTAGCGGCGGCGGGAGTGCTGGGCAGCTTTTTTGCTTTTGGTTGGCAGTTTGTGGATTGGAGTTTTAATTTGCTAGGGCAATTGCCTTGGGTGGGGCAGTTTATTCCCAATGCCAACACCTATTTTCAAGAGGCCAGCACCGCCTTTAGCAGTTTGTATTCTACGGTAGGCTGGAATGTGCTGTTGTATCTGATGATTCTGAACATCATTCCGCGTAGTGTTTATGAGGCGGCGCAGCTCGATGGTGCGGGGTTTTGGCGGATGTTTCGCTCGATTTCGCTGCCCTTGATGCGCCCGATGATTTTTGTGGCCTTTGTGATGAGCTTTTTAAAAGGCATCCAAAATCCAGACAATAGTTGGGCCAGTGGTGGCTTTGATGATACCACCGCCGACCTACCCACCTATATTTTGCATATCGGTTTTCAACAAGGGGATTTGGGCCTTGCCAGTGAAATGACCGTGGTTTTTTTCTTGGGTTTAATTGGTGTGGTGCTGGTGATTTATGCCCTGATTGGGCGCAACTTCAGCAATTTTGAAACCAGCGCACTCACCGAAAGCGATCAGTCCGCAATCAACTTTCCACTGCCCTCGAGGTTGGCCCTCAAATTGGTGCTGGGCATCAGTGTGGTGGCCTCGATTTTACCTGTGCTGATGGTGCTGCTGAATGCCACCCGCTCGAGTCCTGCTTCAAACATTGATTTCAGTGCGGGAGATGCCCTAAGTTACAACCTCGAGACCTTGCTACGTGACGTTCCCACCTTTTGGCAAAACATGTGGAACAGCGTGTACATCTGCACCCTTGCCGCCGTAGGGGTGATTGCCAGCTCGAGCCTGGCGGGGTACGCTTTTTCCTTCCTCGAGTTTAAGGGGCGGGCCAGAATGTACTCGGTGGTGGTGGGGATGATGCTGTTTCCCTCGCTGCTGAACGCCATTCCCACCGTGATGGTCATGGTGGTTTTGGACTGGACCAACCAAGCCAGAGCAGTGTGGGTTCCTGCTACCGCCAGCGCTTTTGGGGTCTTTTTGGTGCGGCAATTTCTCACCGCTTCGGTTCCCCCCTCTTTGCTCGAGGCGGCGCGGATGGACGGGGCTTCCGAATTTAAAATCTTCTGGACGATTGTGTTGCCGCTGGCCCGCCCTGTGCTGGCGACCTTGGGTTTGTTGACTTTTGTAACGGTGTGGAACAACTATTCGGGGGTGCTTGCCATTTTGCGTGATCCCGAAACCCATATTGCCATACAAGCCATGAACAATCCCAAAATCTCGAGCGCGGCCCAAACCATTGGGATTGCCATTGCGACCATTCCCGCGTTGCTCTTGTTCTTTATCAGTGCGGGTCAAATTGCCAAAGGCATGAACATCACCAGCGAGGTCAAGTTTAATTGGCGCACGTTGTTTGCTCGTTTTCGCTTGAATAAAACCAAAGAAATTGTAGAAGCTAAAGAAATTGTAGGAGCTAAAGAAATTGTGGAGACAGTAAAAGTTGCAGAATTTAAAGAAAGTACAGCAGTCGCAGAAGTCCTAGAAGTTGAAGAAGTCAAAGAAATCACAGCAACTGCCTCCTCGAGTGCAATACTAGAAAAAGAAATTACAGTAGTTCAAGAAATTCAAGAAATTCAAGAAGTCAAAAACACACCCACACAAGAATTCAAACAAAAAGTTAAAGTAACTGCCCCCTCGAGTACCTTATCTGGAGCGGATGGTTTGCGAGCGATGGCCTGTTTGATGGTGATTTTTCACCACCTTTCGCAGCGCTTAAATGGCAACGAGCAAAATGCAACCATCAAAAGCATTCAAGCCTTTGTGATGCAAGGATCGGTGGGGGTCAGTGCCTTTTTTGTGCTGTCTGGGATGCTGTTGGCTATTCCCTTTTGGAAAGCCTACCTCGAGGGGAAACCCTTCCCCAACTTGCTCGAGTTTACCAAACGGCGGATGCTGCGAATTGCGCCTGGGTTCTACTCGAGCCTGATTATTAGCGTGCTGCTGA
>JANYFS010000278.1 GCA_025359705.1 Deinococcales bacterium
AACCCAGAGTTTTGCCGTCACCATGCACCATTTCCCGCCCGCAAACGAGGCCAAACACGTTTATATGGTGGTGTTTGATTTGCCCTCGAGCCTGAATCACCTCGAGCGGGGCAGCACTACCGTGGGAAACTGGGGAATCAACACGGTGAACCGCAAAACCGCCTACACCCCGCCGTGTTCCAAAGGCCCAGGCCGCAAAGACTACATCCTGACTGTGTATGCACTTTCGGCGGCCCCCGTGTTCTCGAGTGGCTCGAGCGCGGTTGCGATGGACGATGTGCTGACCGCGATTAAAACCACCATGCTGGCGACTGCCACGCTGACGGTGGGTTATTCCAGACCGTAGCTCGAGCGATTTTTTAAGGAGAAACTATGAAAAAGTTCTACGCACTCGCTGTTATCCCAGTTTGCATCCTGAGTTTTGTTTCGTGTTTTGGAACGTCGGCCCAAACCACCAATACCCCGCTCACCAATACCCCGCCCACTCCAACTACTCCAACCACCAACACCCCAAGCGCCTACAACACGCTGTGGATACCCCCACTGCTCGAGGGAACTACCACCGCCGCAGGAACGAGTTATAACCTGACTTTGGCAAAATCCACCAAGAAAATGCTGATCGGAACCGCCACCCCCACCTACGGCTACAACGGCAGCGATTTCTGGGGGCCAACCGTCATCCTCAAAAAAGGTCAGAACGTCACCCTGAACGTGACCAACAAACTCTCCGAAGACACCACCACCCACTGGCATGGGCTGCACCTGCCCGCCGAGATGGACGGCGGCCCCATGCAGGTCATCGCGCCAAATGCCACCTGGTCGCCCAAATTTACGGTGATGAACACCGCCTCGACCTACTGGTATCACCCGCACATGCACACCAAAACGATGGAGCAAATGGCACTGGGCGCGGGTGGCCTGATTATTGTGCAAGACGATGCCGAGTCCGTGCTGGCCCTGCCCCGAACCTACGGCGTGGACGATATTCCCTTGGTGCTGACCAGCCGCACCTTCAAGGCGGACAATCAAATCAGCACCACCACCATCTACGGCGATAACCTGCTGACCAACGGCATCCTGAATGCCCAAACCACTTTGCCCGCCCAAGTGGTGCGCCTGCGGCTGCTGAACACCGAGACCGAGCGGGCCTATAACCTGGGCTTTGCCGATGGGCGCACTTTTCAGGTGATTGGTTCCGACGGCGGCCTGCTGAATGCGCCCGCGCCCGTCACTCGAGTGGTGATGTTGCCTGGAGAGCGTTACGAGATTTTGGTCAACCTCTCGAGCGACGCAGTGGGTTCTTCCCTCGAGCTGAAGTCGTACAACGGCGGACAAGAATTTGGTTTCCCAGGCGGCGAACCTGCCGACAGCGGAGCCTTTGGCAGCAAACTGAACAACAAAACCTTTCAGGTGCTGCACATCAACGTGGGCAAAGCCACCGCCAACGCCATCACCAGCATTCCAAGCAAACTACTCGACAACACCTACCTAACTGAAGCAGAAGCCACCAACAGCCGCACCATCGCCATCACCGACAAAGGCCCAGGAACGCCGTTTACCTTCAACAACATGGGCTACATGATGGACATGATCAACCAGACCATCACGCTGGGGACGGTTGAAAAATGGAGCATTGTCAACGGCCCGACCTTCGGGCATTCTTTTCACATCCACGACGTGCAATTCAAGATTACCTCCCGCAGCAGCGGCCCCATTTCGGCGGCAGAATCGGGCTGGAAAGATACGTTTTACATCCACCGCAACGAAACCGTGCGCTTTGTGGCGAAGTTTAGCGATTTTGCCAGCAATACCAACGCCTTTATGTACCACTGCCACATGGCAAACCATGAGGACGAGGGTTTGATGGGTCAATTCTTGGTGGTCGCCAAATAAGACTGTGTTGAACGTGCTCGAGCCAAAAATCTCCCTCGAGCCTCGAGCCTCAACCAAAAGAGGTTTTTATGAAAAGAACCTTACAAACAGCAACCACCCTCACCCTACTAACCCTCATCGCGGCCTGTTCCGTCACCGCATCCACTGCGTCCAGCACCACAACAACACCCGCTATACCCACCCCCTGGAGCGATACCATCACCATCAAAGCCGAAGTCTGGGCCGATAACTGGTTTGCGCTGTACAGTGGCGAGACCTTCATCAAAGAAGATTCCGTTCCCATCACCACCGAGCGCTCCTTCAACTCCGAGAGTTTTACCTTTGTTGCCACCTACCCGCTGCACCTGAATTTTGTGGTCAAAGATTACAAAGCCAACGACACGGGCCTCGAGTACATCGGGACAGCCAAACAGCAAATGGGCGATGGCGGTTTTGTGGCTCAATTTACCGATATTGCCACGGGAAAAATCATCGCTGTGACCACCCAGAACGCTCGAGTCTTGGTGATTCATAAAGCGCCGCTAAACCCTGCCTGTGCCAAAGAAACCAATCCTGTAGCGGGCCAAGGCATCTGCACCTTTATGTCGGCACTCGAGCCGACCAATTGGAAAAAAGCCGACTTTGACGACAGCGGCTGGAGCAAAGCCACGGTGTTTAGTGCCGCCGCTGTGGGGCCAAAAGATGGGTATTTGGATATTGCCTGGAACTCGAGCGCCCAGTTTATTTGGGGTTCGGATTTGTTCGCAGACAACACGGTTTTGGTTCGCATAGCTGCGGTGACGAAGTAAGAGGGTGTGGCTCGAGCGCTATCTCAATAAAACTCAGGACAGTTCAATAAACTCGAGGAGATTACATGAAAAAGCTCTATTCGTTCGCGGCATTTCTAATTCCAGTTGGTATCTTGGGTTTGGTTTCGTGTTTGGTAACTTCGGCCCAAAGCGCCACTACACCCACCACTACACCTTCCACGGATTCACTTTGCCTCGAGCGGGTTTTCAGGGCGCTGGAAGCCGTTTGTAGACCATCCGAGTGAACGAGCGGGCGGGCAGGGTTAGGGTGTCCTCGAGCTTGAGGCGCTCGAGCGGAGCCTCTTTGTCCACGGTCCGAGCAGTGAAGCTCTTGGCCCCCACCAGCGCGTAACCGGGTACCGCACTCTCGAGCGTGTGAGCGGTAGTGGCGATGTTGCTCACCAGCACCGTAAGCAGATTCCCGTCTCGAGCAGCGTGAACCCACAGTTCAGAGTTGTCGGTGCGGGCCTCGAGCGCCTCACCTCTGAAATAACGCATTTGCTGGAAGGCGTACAGCGTGGGGCGCGGAACGCCAGCTCGATCCACCAGGCCGTGCGCGTCTGACCCGATGATGGCGAAATACTGCGACAGACTAGCCCCGCCTTCGGCTAGTCGCAGGGTGGTCTCGGCGGTCCACAGCGCCCCAACCATGTCCGAGAGGTGGCGCGGGCGGTTCGAGACGTAGGACAGGCCGTATTCGGTGACACCCAGTTCAACCTTGCGGCCCTGGCCCAGTGGGTTGCGCTCGGGGTCAGCGAGCAGCGCCCGAAAGCGCTCGATGTGCTGGGTCACTCGAACGGCGCTACTCAGTGCAATCTCGTCGGTCTGGCTGCCGTCGGTGGGGTACTCGTGCCAGCTCAGCAGATCCACGATGTCGCCGCAGCCCTTCACGAAGGTCTCGAGGAAGGTTCCACTGCTGCCCCCAACGTTGGACACGGCAGGGCCAGCAAATTTAGCTTGTGGGTCCACCGCCAGAATTGCCGCTCGTTGGGCGCGAAAGGTGGCGCAATAGCGCTCGGGTGTCCAGGAGGCATCGGCTCGGTTTTTGCTGTATAGGTCGGGTTCGTTACCAATCTCCCAGTAGGCGACCTTCAGCCCCAGCGCCTGCGCGTCTCGAGCTGCTTGCGCGGCATCCTCGGGTTTGTTGCCAGAATTGGGCTGGGTGGCAAAGACCCGCGTAGTGACAACCGCCAGCGGCAGAGGCCCTTTGAGACTAGGCGCGCTAAGTTGCAGGGTCGAGAGAAACCCGCTCAAACCTGCGCGGATACGGTCATGCTCATCGCCCTCGTTGCCGGGAGGGTAGCGCAGCGAGGTCGGGGCCACCGAACGCACTTCTTGCTGGGCATCCACCACCGACATGTTGTAGCTGACGTTGAAGCCGTTCACCGATGCAGGCAAAATCGGCGTGCCCACCGTACCAATAGTCAACTGTGCAGGAGCGGCCCACGCCGCCGAGAGCAAGCTCAGAGATAACACGCTCGAGGACAGTACCCTGCTCAACCCTCCTCGAGTGAGGCGTTTTTGGGGCAAACGGGGGCTGGAAAGTCGGAACGAAAATGTTTTGCTTGTCATGGGTTCTCCGGTAAAGATGGGGTTTGGAACAGTATAGCGCAGGCGTGTAGGCACTCGAGCGCCCAGTTTATTTGGGGTTCGGATTTGTTCGTAGATAACACTGTGTTGGTTCGTTTGCCTGTGGTGACGCAGTAAGAGGGCAAGAGAGTAAGAAAAAATATCTAGGGGTGCTGCTTTTCACGCCCTGTGGTCGCAATCTTTCAAGTTCAACTGAGCCTTACTTAATGCTCGAGCCATATCTCAAAAAACTCAGGATAGTTCAATAAACTCGAGGAGATTACATGAAAAAGCTCTATTCGTTCGCGACATTTCTAATTCCAGTTGGCATTTTAGGTTTGGTTTCGTGTCTGGGAACCTCCGCGCAAAGTACCACTACACCCACGACTACAACACCTACTATACCCACGACTACAACACCCACCACACCCATCACCAGCGAGGCACTTTGCCTCGAGCGTACTTCCAAGTTTGTGGCGGCTGGAAATTTAGCCTCGAGCCATTGTGAGGGAAGTTTTCTGGTGGTGGAATCTAACGGTCTCTCGAGCGAGCAAATGATGGTGGGAATTACTGCTTGGCAACAACAGGTTCCACTGCCCCAGCCCTACATCGGCAGCAACGCCTTCAAAATCCCGTTGCTTCCAGTAGCTGCCCTAACCCCCAGCAAAACCAGCGGGGTTGGAGCGGTGGCGATTGCGCTCAATGGGGTTCCTATTTTCAATCCCAGCAAGCCCAGCCAAGGCGGAAACCAAGAGGTTTACGATCCCAAAAACGACCCCAAGCTGATTGGCGAACTGGATTCCTGCGGCGGACATTCTGGGCGCGGCGACGATTACCACTATCACTCTGGCCCCGTTTGCTTTCTGGCGGCTCTGGGCGACAAAACGGGGGGCGTGATTGGCTACGCACTCGATGGCTATCCCGTCCTCGAGTTTCATGATGCGGGCGAAAAGTTGCCCAGCAACCTCGATGCCTGCAATGGTCACGACCACGACGGTTTGGGCTACCACTATCATCTGACCGAAAAAGCCCCCTATGTGGTGGGTTGCTTCCACGGCAAAGTGGAGGGTGCCTTTCAGCCGCAAACCCTGCACCTGCGGCCCCCTGGTGGCCCGCTGCAAGCCAAAATAACTGCGCTAACCACAGGGGCTGATGGTTGGACGACTGTGAAGTACACCTACAACGCCCTCGAGCAGAGTGTTTCTTACCAAAAGGTGAATGGCTGTTACCAATTTCGCTATCCCACACCCGCATTGCCCGCTTCGCCAGGGTCGGGAACGGTGAACTACTGCGAGAAAAAATAGCTCGAGTGGGGGAAACTGCAAACCCTCGAGGGTAAGATTACAAAACTCAAACATAGGCTCGAGCGCGTTGTAGGTGTACTTATGACACTACCAAGAAGGGTACACCCACAAATAGGTCTCAGAGAACTAAATGTGTATTTTATACAATTTATTAATGGTAAAATTCTGATGGTAAAATTATGATGCAATGATCATCGATCCCATACTTGGCAAACTAACAGACTGTTACGGCAATCTGTATGCTCCTGTGCGTTTGTGGCAAGGAGAAATTCAAACGGATATCTTTACTCAACCACTCAAGGTACAGTTTGTAGGTACGGATGCACTTGGACTCACTTTACCCCTGCAACAGCTTCTATCTTTATTTCTCGAGCAAGCTAAAGATTACAAAAAACTTCTGCTCGAGGCATTGTTTAGCTATTATCAAACGGAGATTCTACCTCTTTGGCGTGCAAATGATTATTTTGGCGTACCCGAATTGGCATCCCAATTGGTGCCAAATGTTCAAGATATTTTTGAATTTGAAAAACTTTTGAGTGATCCACGTCTCATACTCAACAATCCGAATTGTTGGGGATTCGAGTTTGAATGTACTTGGGATGTTGAACATGGTGTAGGCATTTTATTTCGGGATGGTCAGGTTGTGGCTACTGGCTTCGCCGAGATCGCTCATGATGCACTCTTTTAGATTTATGCACTTGTATTCAATGGTGATGAGCGCATTCATAGGATTAAGTCTAACTCCAATCAGAGCAGGAAATTGTGATTTAACTCTAAAGATGTAACATGTTCATTTATTAGGACGGTTGTCCGTTATTTGTTGCCCGTTTTTTGCTAAGATACAATCATAAATATCGTGGTTTGGACAGATAAATAATTTTCCGAGCAGAATAATTGATCCGTTTATTACTTTGATAAACGCCCTATTATGATAAATACTCTAAAAGATAAAAAGCAAGCAAAAAAAGGTGAGGGTAGGGTTCAACCCTACCCTCCTTTATGCCTGATTCGACTGATTATTTTAATCTCGAGGAATTAAAAATGTTGCTCGAGGTTTTACTTATTTTTATCCGAATCAATTAAGAAATCCGAATTATCCACAGCACTCGAGCCTTTTACACCCTCGAGCAGACCTGTGGTGCTGATCAATTGGGTTGCCAAAACGGTTTGGATCACTTGGGCGATGTTGGAAGTGGTCTCATTGGCTGCGCCCCCCGATGCACTGCCGCTCGAGATTGTGACCATGCGGGCTTTGGACAGTGCTTCGGCAATCATTGGGGCTAGCAAAGGCAGCATTTCCACTTGGCGGTAGCGCAGGTAGCCCTCCCCCCCCTCGAGGATGGCTTGGGAAACTTTGCGGACGCTTTCGGCGTTGGCTTCGGCACGCAAACGAATTCCAATGGCTTCGGCCTCGGCTTGCGCTCTGGCTTGAATCAAAACCCGCTCGGCATCCGCGTCGGCTTGGGCCAACTGGGTGGCTTTCAGCTCCGAACCGCGTTGCAGGGCCAAGGCATCTTGACGTTTGGCTTCGGCTTCTGCCACCAAAGCAGCGTTGCTGGCTTGGGTTTGGGCCAGTTCGCGCTCGCGGTCCGAGATGGTGCGG
Organism: Deinococcales bacterium; assembly: GCA_025359705.1. Lineage (GTDB taxonomy): Bacteria > Deinococcota > Deinococci > Deinococcales > Deinococcaceae > JACMOA01. The sequence continues at coordinate 7,158 of JANYFS010000278.1, forward strand.
GCGGCCTCGATCTGGGCCTCCCTCGAGCGGCGTTGTTGCTGGGTGGTGACAATATCGGCGTTGGCCTGGGCTTCGGCGGCACTTTGGCGGCGGCGGGCTTCGGCAACTTCGCTTTGCACCACTTTGATGTTCAGCGAATTAAAAATCAGCCCCAAGTCGGTGAGTTCTTTGGAACAGGCTTTGCGAATAATGATCGCCAAAGGATCATCGTCCTCCTCGGCAGTCAGGATGGGGTTACGGGACAGCTCGAGGGCCTTGATTGGGGTTGTTGCTCCACTCGAGCTGGGGGTACTTTTTGCCGAAAACAATTGATCGTGGGTCAGCAGGTTGATGGCACGGCGGGCGGCGGAAGCCAACAAATCGGTCAAAATTGCCACTTGATCGCTTTCGCCCTTAGAAAAAAAGCGGTTGGCGGCAGTGGTGATCAGGGTATCGGTATCGCCCACCGAAACAATAGCGCTCGCCAAAACCCGCACCTTGATAGGGCGTGGAACCCCGCTCGAGTCTAAATCTGCGGTCTGGTCGGTAATATCCAAATCCACATTGATGGCTTTGCTGGATAAGGTGGTTCCCGTGGTTAAAAGCGGGATTTCATAACTTTTACCAGGCCCACGGTAAATTCGGGTCGATCCACCCAACCAAGAGACCATCCGCACCGTACCTGCGCTAACATTTCGCAAAAAGCTGGTGACAATCACAGGAATCAGCACAAGAACCACAAGCACGATGACAACAACAGTGACAATATCCATTTTTTCCTTTTGTTCTGTTTTGGATTTAGAAATGGCGTACTCGAGGGCCATCTTGAACCATAACACACCGTAGGGCGCGGCTTGCCGCGCCCTTTTTTGCATGTGTCGCATCTGTTTTACGTGTGTTTCCGCTCGAGGGTTGCTCGAGTTCTACCCTCGAGGGTTGCTCGAGAGTTATGCCTCAACTCTCGAGACAGTGCAACGCCCGTTATTGCTATTCACCTTCATCACTCGCACCATATCGCCGCGTTTGACTGCAATTCCAGCGGTGTTTTCC
>JANYFS010000307.1 GCA_025359705.1 Deinococcales bacterium
GCAAAAAACTTCGGGGTTGCCCAACTTGGCGCAGCTCGAGGGGGCATGAAACCATTTGGGTTTGGCTTGTTCTTGGGGAGTACCGTAGCCATAATGATTGACCACCTGATCCAGCATCACCTTGATTCCCTTTTGATGTGCAGCCTCGAGCAGCGTTTTAAACCCCTCGAGCGTGCCAAAATGCGGATCAACCGCCTTAAAATCGTAGGGCCAATAACCGTGATAGCCCGCCGTATCAAAGAAATTCTGGCTGGCCTGCTGATAAATCGGGGTCAGCCACACTGCCGTGGCCCCCAATTTTTGAATGTACTCGAGCTTTTGGGTCAGCCCCACCAAATCCCCGCCGTGCCAAGCCCGCAAATTGCCTTTATTCACCCCCACATTATTGCTGGGGTCGCCATCAAAAAAACGGTCAGGCATCACCTGATAGATGATCTGACCTTGCCAGGAAGCGCTTCCAGAATTGGAATTGGAGACGGCGGCAGTTGCTGCTGCTACCGAACCCCACAAGATGGGTGCAAGCAGTGCCAAAAGCATTTTATTGCACAGGTTATTCTTTGGTTTTTTCATCCCTCGAGTGTACCGTATTTTGGACACCTGATTGAAAAATACTTTTCTCTCGACTGTGCAATAAGGCTACTCAGCCACAACTTCAAACCGTCTCAAGCAATACCTTTCTTGAGCAAATACGGGTCTGTCCTAACTTTTTTTCATCCCTCGAGCGTATGGTATATCCGAGGTCACATGAAAAAACTCTTCGCTTTCGATGTAGACGGAACCCTGATCAATGCAGAGCGCACCCTAGCCCCCGCCACCGTGCAGGCCATCCGCCAATTGCGGCAAAATGGACACCTGATCGCGGTGATCACGGGCCGCGTTTACCGCCCCACCGAGTTGCTTGCCGAACTTCAGGTGGACGCTTGGGTCACAGCCAACGGCAGCCAAACCCATTTGGACAACCATGTCCACTGGCCCCAATATTTCGACCATGCCGAGCTGGATGCTTTATTTCAACTGCTGCACCCCGCCAGAGAGTTTGCCATTGCCGCCAACAACGGCAAAGTATATCTGTCACACTTTGAACACAGCCAACTCGAGTGGATTTTGGTCCGTGGCGATGGCCTGCCGCTGGCCCATTGGCAAAGCGAAGCCATCTTTAACCTAGAGATCCACGGCGCACCCAGCACCCTGCGCCATACCCTCGAGCGCGAATTCCCTCACCTCGAGCTGGCGGGATTTCCTTCCGCCCATATCGATTCGCACTTTTTGCAAATCACCCCTACAGGAGCCACCAAAGGCCGCGCCCTCGAGCGCTTGGCGGCACATTTTGGTCTGACTGCCACCGATTGCCTAGCCTTTGGAGATGGCGAAAACGATGTTTCGATGCTCGAGTGGGCAGGAACAGGCGTGCAGGTCGGTGACCAAACGGTTTTGCATGGGGTTGCCAACCACAAAGTATCCTGCTCGCAAATTGGCTTGCCCCACTACCTCAACACTTGGCTCGAGCAAGTTCATCCCTGAAGTAATGAACCCGCACCTATTTGCCTTCGACTTGGACGGAACTTTAATTGGCTCGAGTGGAACCCTTTCCCCCGCCACCCAAAGCGCCTTACACCGCATTTACAACCAAGGCCACAAAATCGTGATCATTACTGGACGCTCGAGCCTAGAACCCACCTTCCTCGAGCCATTGTCTTTGGACGGTTACGCGGTACTGAACGGCGTGGTTTGCTTTGCTGGCGACCAATTGATTTACCAACACGTTTTTGAAACGTTCTTGCTCGAGCGGATCATTGCCGCACTGCCCAGCCACATCCCCTACACCCTTTCCAGCTCGAGTCAAACCTATGCCACCCACCCCAACCACCCGAACCTCGAGTGGGCGCGTCAGGCAGGGCGTTTGCACCCCATCCCCGCTGTGCTACCCCCCAATATCCTCAGCCTAGAAGTCCACCACCTCGAGGCCGCTCAACTGCGCCCACGCCTGATCACAAATTTCCCAGAACTCAAAGTTTATTTTGGCCTGCCTCCATACCCCGATCACCTCTACCTGATGCCCGCTGGAGGCCACAAAGGAACCGCCCTGAGTGTGTTTTCCCAGCATTTGGAAATTCCGCTCGAGCGCAGCATCGTTTTTGGCGATGCCTCCAACGACCTAGAAATGCTCGAGCGGGCAGGAACCAGTATCCAAGTCGGCAACCTACCGATCAACTTTGCCCCCCACCACCGCGTCTCCAACCCCGAAATCGGCCTAGCCAATTGGCTAAACACTTGGCTCGAGGGCTGGAGAAAATGACAGGGCTAAAAAGGGGCTAAATCTTTCACAAACCTGTTGGAGTGCTGCTGGGCTGCTGGACTGTATTTTTGAATTTAGGCTTGCAAAGAAAATCCGAAAATCTACCCAGAAATCTACCTCGAGCCATTCCAAAAGAGCCATTCCAAGAGAAACGTCCCCTACCCTCGAGCAACTCGAGCCAGCAGACGAGCAAGCACCTCTGGCTCGAGCCGCCGCTTTAGCATATGGTCACACACAGGTTTTATCCCTCGAACGGAACGTTTGGCAAAACAGTTCACGCCAGACCTGTTCTCGAGCAGGGGAGAACAGCCCCAAAATCTGGTAATTTTTTCACAAACTCGCACCCAATCAACACCCAATCAAGTAGTTTGTACACAAACCGCCGCCCCAAAAAGAAGAAAGACCGTATTGGCATGGTTGCCCACCTGCAAAACAGGCCGATCATCCCCCAGCTCGAGTAACCGCTGTTCCAAATTTCATAGTCCCCAATCCTAAACACAAGAATTTTTTCACAAACTCGAGCTATCCCGTCTACAATCCCACAAAAAGCCCTAAAATCGAAGCAGTGAGCAAAAATTTCCTAAACCATTCTCCAAACTTTTTATCCATAGGCAGATACGCTCCTAGCCCCACAGGGGAGATGCACCTAGGCAACCTGCGTACCGCCCTGATTGCCTGGCTGCACGCTCGAGCCGCCCCCAACAACCGCTTTATCCTGCGCTTTGAAGACCTGGATTTCACCCGAGTACGCCCCACATCTTACGAGAGCATCCGCCGTGACCTCGAGTGGATCGGGCTGGATTGGGACAGCGAATTTTTGCAATCCCAACACCTCGAGCGGTACCAAAATGCCCTCGAGCGCCTCGAAACCTACCCTTGCACCTGCACCCGCAAAGAAATCCAAGAAGTGGCAAGCGCCCCGCACGCGCTCGAGCCAATTTATCCCCAAACCTGCTTACACCAGCCGCTCAAAGCCAATGCCACCGCTGCCACCCGCTGGAAAATCCCCAACCTAACCATCCAATTTCAGGATCATATTTTAGGAACCCTCGAGCAAAATATGCCGCTCGAGGTGGGGGATTTGGTACTGAAAAGGGGAGACGGCGCATTTGCCTACCACCTAGCGGTAGTGGTAGACGATTTTGAAATGGGCATAACGCAAGTGGTGCGCGGCTCGGATCTGTGGCACAGCACCCCCAGACACATCGCCCTGCAACAGACCTTGGACTACCCCACCCCCGAATACTGGCATGTCCCGCTGATGACCGACTACCACGGGCAGCGCCTTGCCAAAAGAAACGGCGCACCCTCGGTCAGCGCCCTGCGCCAATCCAAACATGCACCGCAAACGTTACTTGCCGACCTCGCCCGCTCTTTAGGCTGGCTCGACCAACCGCAGCTCGAGCTACCCGATTTGCTCGAGTGGTACAGATCTAACCCACCGCTCGAGTAGCGTTTTTGGTAATCCATTTAGAGCATCAGGGCAACTTCAAATACGAATCGGTGACAGCATCCAAGCCCAAAGTCCCTTTGCGTTGATCACTGCCCGTCCAAAAAGCGGTCAAATGCCTTAAATCGCGCCCCGAGAATGAACCTGTAAAGGAACCACTGGCAGTCCCGCCAGGGCAATTCAACAGATTTTCGGTCATGCGAATTTTATTGGTGACAGGTTCGATCAGCAGCTTAAACAGGCTCGAGCATTTGGGTTCATATATGAGTGTGCCGCGCAACTCGACTACCCCCCCAGGCAAAACCTGCCCGCGACTGAGGTGCATGGTGGTGTTGTACCACGTTTTGTCGTTCCACATAAACATCCCTTTATACTCGAGCGGAACCCGCAAGACCTCTGCAACCGCCGAAGTTACTCCCAGTAGAACCGCCAGCATAACCACACACCCCAATTTTTTCATGCCTCGAGTATAGCCCATCACACAGTCAATCCGATTTCTCCTCTCCCTGCTCAGGCTCGAGGTCTTCGCCCACATCCACTTCGGTCTTCAGCACCTCACGCAAGACACTGGTGGCAAAGCTACCTTTGGGCAGGTCAAAACCGATTTCATAGCCGTCTTCTTGAGCGGTAACATGAGCATTTTTCAGAAACACTCGAGTGAGGCGGCGATCTCCCAAACGGCTGGAGAAATCCTCCCAAGTCAGGCCCAAAGCCGCCAAAACCTCGGCCTCAAGCGCACCCGCCTCGAGATTCATCGGCTTTACTTTGCGGCCTGGCAGGGTTCCCAAAGCCGAAACCTCGCCCCGCATGGCCCGCAAGCTCTCGAGCGGAGCATCTTCCACCTGAAAAACCCCGCCTGTATCGTGCTTTTTCGCCATATCCCCCGTAATCATGGCAGCAAAAATCCCCCGCTCGAGCCTTCTTGCCAAAAAGGTATTGAACACCAAGCTTTGCAAGGCCGAGACCAAAAAGCGTTTAACATGAATATTAGCCTTGCCTTTCATATTGTTGCGAACCAGCCTAAGCCCTTCCTCGGCGTTTCGTTGATCCAAACCAAAGCGCTGCGGGCCAAAATAATTGGGTAAACCCTGCTGTAGGGTCATTTGCAAGGTCTGCGCGGCCTGCTCCGCTTGCCCTGCGGCCCCACGCACCCGTACCTCGAAACGGTTACCTTGCAAATGCCCAATGCCCAAGCGGTTAGCGTGCCTCGAGACTTCTAAAACCCGCACCCCCTCGAGGGAAAAGCGCTCGAGCCGTGATTCAAAACGCACTGGAAAACTGATCCACTGCCGCGTCACCGCGTGGCGATCTTTCAAACCCGCCACCCCCAAATGTTTAAAATCAAACTCGAGCTGACGGGCCAACTCCTCGAGCAAAAAGCGGGTATTGTGTCCGGTCTTCTCGAGATGCACATAGGTAAAATCCCCCGTACCACTGGGCAAATACAGCGGCATCTCGAACACCCGAAAATCCTCTGGGCTTTGGCGAATCCGCCCGCCTGTGCCTGGCTGCTGCGGGGTGAGCAGGGGTAAATCATTCCAATCAAAACGTAGGGAAGCACTGCCAAAATCAGAACCAGACTCGAGAATAGACATATGTGATCAGTTTAGAGCAGTTGTCCGTAATCCGTTAATGCTTGGTCGTAAATATCGTGTCTCAGGCTGATGTATCATTTTTGAATAGGTAGATCCATTCGTTTATTGCACAGAAAAATGCTCCAATACACCCCTAAACCAAAACTCCCCCACTCGAGCGCGGGGGATCTCGAAAAAACGAATTTTACAGCACACGCTTACGGTAAAATATCCTCAACAACTTTCAATCCAAAACCCTTTTGAGCGGGGAAAACAAAAAGACTATACATTTTGTGGGCAACAAGGTTCAATTCGGCACTTTTAAACAGCTCAGTTCTTTTATTGGCATCATTCAAACTCAATGTTGCCTTAAAAGGAGAAACTGTGGTGGTGGAAGCATCCAAGAATAAAATATCTTCAAAAATATTGGGTTTTCGAGC
>JANYFS010000360.1 GCA_025359705.1 Deinococcales bacterium
CGGGATTAGTTGTTTTTGGTGTTCCACCACCAAATATAGTGAGAATCGATTCCAAAGATACCCACTCCCACCCTCGAGGGATTTCACGCCCATCTACTTCTTCCATTTCGTCTGGAAATAGTGTGACGGTTTCTTCATCCATTCCGTGTGGTATTTCTCCTCGCATTTTTGCTTTCACGGGGTCAAAATCTACAAACCAGCTTTGGAACAAGGCTCGAGCCATCCCCTCGAGCGTACGGTTCATTTGTCGGTTTAGTTCTATTTTGTCGTCTAGGCTCGAGAGGATGTGGGCGACTTGGTTTTGGATTGGGAGAGGAGGAATTGATACCTTTTCTAAATGAACATGATTGCGGTTTACCCCAGGGACACTGCTTTTATCATTGAATTGATTAAAATCTATTGTCTGTAGTAAATAATAAATAAACCTTGGATTATTTCCTTTGAAATCTCGAACATATAAAGTTGTATTCAAAGGCCAATAATCTGATTTGATGTAAAATACTTGCCCAATTGTTCCGTATCGTCCAGTAACAACACCTGGCCCCAGTGCTTTAGATTCACTGTGGTAATCAGATATACCAGACGAAGAGACAATGGGAATATTTCCTAATGTACGTTTTTGACTTGGTAAGTCGTGGCCTCTTTGCAAGGTTAAAACATCTCCAAGTGATACTTCTTTCCATTTATTGTTCATTTGGGGTAATTTCCCGCATCTCGAGGGGTTTTGGGTGGGTTATAAACCCACCCCTACATTGGTTTGGGTGTGGGCTATTTTTTTGGGGTTGTGTTTTAAATCTATGAAAAATTGTACCAAACAACATCATGCCATTACCTCGTAGGGGCGGGTTTGTAACCCGCCCGCCTTTAAAGCTTCAAGAAAAAAATTACGGAACATCTCCAGTTTTTAAAGGCTTAAGCAAATGCTTGGCACGGCGTTGTATATCTGCTTTGTGAAAATCGTGGGGTGTTTTTTCATAATAATCTTGTACTAAGCCAGATAAACGCTGCCACCAATGGCTAGTAGGGCTAATCCCCTGCATAAAAGTGTCAAGTACCAAGGCGTATCCATCTAAGGTATTATAATTATCCATATTTAAATTATTTTCAAGATGTTTTGGCAATTGTGCAATAAGGGGTAAATTGACATGAAAGGTGCGGTTCCATGTTCTTGTGTGATGAGCGCAATGGTTTCGGAGTGTACTCATTGCATAAACCCAAGTGATCATCGGGTTTGCTTGAAGATAAAATGTATCACAAATTGCTTTTTGTTCACGTTTTTTGAGTGCAAGTAAAATTCTTTGGATAGAACCAAAACTAAGTGACTGAACCGCCATCCATGCTGGAACATCGGAAGGTGAATTGTATTTTTGTTTATAACTGGTTACAAAATCATCTTTATATTCCCGAATTTCACTAAGCAATCGGCTGTGGTCAAAACGCGAATCAAATAGAGTGATGTCTAAATACCAATGGGTATTGCTTATTCTGGAACACATTATATCATTGACTCGAGTTCTTAGAGCAACTTCTACCCGCTCGAGTGCGTCTAGCAGGGTAAGCCTGAGCCTCCGATCAAAAATATACAAATTCAAAATGTCGTCGAAGCAAATATTGGGGTGAAATTGGTGTGTGGTATAGCTAATTTGGAATGGGCGAGTATATGCACTGAGCCGATAATACCCAATGTCGTTTAGGTAACGTTCTGCACGTATAATATCTGGAATAACCAGTCCGCGCGATTCGAGAAGGCGGCGTTGGTCAGGAATACTGAGTGCGGGTTTGGAAAATATCATGTGTGTTGTCCCAAGGAACTAAAAAAAATGAGCCGCCAAGGTACGCATCTCGGGTAAACCCGTCTAGGCGTGGCGACTACTACTAAAGTAATGATAGAACGTAGACTAAGGTCTGTCAATTTTGGTAAATTTGCTGCCCCTATCTTAACCACCATAGCCCAAATTCTCCAAATTCTGCCGTATCACCGCTTGCAAGCGGTCACTTTCTCTAAATTGCTCGAGCAATTCCGTACTCAAACGGGCCATCTTGTCTTCAAAAGGCTCGAGGTCTTGCTCTTTGGCTTCGGTTCCCACATATCGCCCAGGAGTCAAAATCCAGCCATTTTGTTCGATCTCCTCGAGGGTTGCACTTTTGCAAAAGCCCGCAATGTCGGCATATTCGCCGTCGCCATCGCCCCGCCAGTTGTGATAAGCACCCACAATCCGCGCTCGGTCTGGGTCGC
>JANYFS010000411.1 GCA_025359705.1 Deinococcales bacterium
CGCAACTCAACGTCAGCATAGTCTTTTTGAATAAAATCAATTTTTGATGAAGATTTTAGAATACGAACGATGGTACTTGCTAAACCGTAAATTGTAGTCACGGCACGCTGATTGCCGATGTTGAAAGATTCACCAATAGCTTTGGGATGTGACAAAGAGCGCATGACACCTTCAATCATATCATCAACATAACACCAAGCGCGAATTTGAGTTCCATCGCCATGAATGTGAATATCTTGGTTCTCAAGCGCGCGTTGAATAAAAATTCTTAATGCCCCTTCGCCAACTTGCCCAGGCCCATAAACATTGAAGGGGCGAACAACGACCGTAGGTAACTGCTGCTCTTTAAAATAAGAAAAAGCCAAATGCTCTTCGGCTAGCTTGCTTACCGCATACGTCCAACGGGCTTCGCCAACTGCACCAACAACTGTTCTATCGATCTCCTTCGATTGAAACCCATGTGTTCCAAAGACTTCGCTGGTGGAAAAACAAACCACCCGCTCACAATGATCCAATTGAGCAGCAGCCTCGAGGACATTGGCAGAACCAATCATATTTACGCGCATAGTTGTAACTGGCTTTTGAATAACGGTGTCAATTCCCGCTATTGCAGCACAATGCACTACCATATCTGTACCTTTCATGGCTTTTGATAAACCGTCGAAATCTAAAATGTTTCCTTCGATTAGGTTTAGATTGGGATGGTTCTTGTATTCGCGGTCTTTAAGCGAGTTGCGTGTTAAGTTGTCGAAAAGTGTGACCTGATTGTGCTCTAACAGTTGGCCCGCGAGCGTGGAACCAATAAAACCAGCTCCACCAGTGATAAAGATCTTTTTGCCTTCAATCATGATAACACTCCTTTTAAAACGTCGATCACTCGTTCCTGCACCTCGAGCGGCATTTGGGGCCACATCGGAAGGCTTAACACCTCGAGGGTGGCTTGTTCACTGTGGGGATAGCTGGGATATTGACCCGCGTAAACCGGTAAACGATCTTGCGGAATCGGGTAATACACCATGCTCGAGATACCCTGTTCCTCGAGCTGTTGTTGGATAGTGTCCCTTGAATGATTTTTAATGCGAATGGTGTATTGATGAAAGATATGCCCATCGGTTAAGGGGGGGCAGACAATATGGGGGTGATCGGCAAAAGCAGCATTGTACCGCGCCGCAATCTCGCGCCGTGCTTGGTTCCAGACCTCGAGTTGGGGAAATTTAACCAGCAAAATGGCGGCCTGCAAGCTATCTAACCTCGAGTTATAGCCCACCATTTGGTTGTGGTATTTCTTGATTGAGCCGTGCGAGCGCAACATGCGGGCGGTTTCGGCAAGGGCATCGTCGCTGGTGATCAGCATTCCACCGTCGCCGTAGGCTCCTAGGTTTTTGGAAGGGAAGAAGGAGTAGGCTCCTGCATGGCCCATGGTTCCCGTAAACTTGCGGTGCAGCTTGGGGTTACATTCTTCAGTACAACTCGAGCAATCCCCCATATACTTGGCCCCAAAAGATTGGGCACAGTCCTCGAGAACCTTAAGGTTGTGCTGCGCGGCAAATTTGAGAATTTTGCCCATTGCCGCAGGCTGCCCATACAAATGCACAGGGATGATCGCCTTGGTTTGGGGAGTTAGCACCGCCTCGAGCTGGTGGGGGTCGAGGTTGAAGCTGATTGGGTCGATGTCCACAAAAACAGGCTTGGCCCCCAGCAGACTGATGCACTCGGCAGTGGCGAAAAAGCTAAAAGGGGTGGTGATCACCTCGTCGCCCGCTTGAATGCCCATGGCCCGCAGCCCAATCACCAGCGCATCGGTTCCCGAATTTAGGGCAATGGCGTGCTTGACCCCCATATAGGAAGCGATATTGGCCTCGAGGATTTCCACCTCTGGCCCCATGATGAAGGTTCCCGAACGTAACACCCTTGCGATGGCGTTTTGCAACTCGTCCCAGAGCATCTCCACTTCGGGGTGTAGGTCGAGCATGGGGATTTTGTTGAAAGTCACTCGAGCCTCCGAATTTCGTTTTCCGAAATATATTGATAGCGGTGATGCTGACTGTCGATTGCCAAACCCTGCGAATCAAAAGTCAAGACATCACCAGATGCGCCCATCCATCCGATCAGTTTAGCAGGAACCCCCGCCACCATGCCGTAGGCGGGAACGTCCTTCGTGACCACCGCGCCTGCCGCCACAAAAGCACACTGGTGCAGGGTGATCCCACACACAATGGTGGCATTTGCACCAATGCTCGAGCCACGTTTGACCAAGGTGCGGCTGTATTGGCTGGCGGGCCGTGGGAATTCGCTGCGCGGGGTCAGCACATTGGTAAAGACCATGCTAGGGCCACAAAACACATAATCCTCGAGGGTGACACCCTGATACACCGAGACATTGTTCTGGATTTTGACCCCATTGCCAATGATCACATCGTCCGCAATGTACACATTTTGCCCCAAAGAACAGTTTTCCCCGATGATTGCTCCAGACATCACATGGCTAAAGTGCCAAATTTTGGTATTGGCCCCGATCTGTGCGCCTGGATCAATGCAACTGCTCGAGTGTGCGAAATATGCTGGGTTCATCTCTGGGGTCATATTTTATTTAAAAAGGGATGCTGGTGGCGAGGGTCGCCCGTAACCAGCTCGAGGGTACGGATTTTGGCGGTAGTGACAATGGCTTGATAGGTGTCGTCCAAACCAAAGCCATTTCCCTCGAGGGTGCGGCGGTACACCGCATTGTGCAGGTCGGTAAAGCCCTCGCTAAACTCGATTTCCTGCCCATCCAAAGTGATCGAGCGGTAGGTGCGCTGCCCTTTTTCTTGGAGGTACTGCGGAATATCGCTCGAGTCAATCGACAAATACCAACGCACCTTGGCCCTCGAGAGTTCGATATAGCCCGCACAGACCGTTTCGCTGCGGCGGTGTACCTCCACATGCAGCAAGTCGCCAAACAACCAAGTCAGCATATCGAAAAAATGCACCCCAATATTGGTCGCCAATCCCCCGCTTTGCTCGGCTTTGCCCTTCCAACTTCGCAAATACCACGTTCCCCTCGAGGTGACATAGCTCAGATCCACCCATTTGGGGGTACTGGAGTTTTCCACCTCAAGCTGTGCTTTCAGTTGAACCAAGGCCGCATGGGTACGCAATTGCAAAATAGTCCAGACCCGCTGCCCATACCGCGCCTCGAGTTCTTTGAGCCGCACAATATCGCTTGGTTCGAGGACCAAAGGCTTTTCACACAAAGCGTCCGCACCCAAACGCATCGCCATGCGAATATGTGGGTCGTGCAAATAGTTAGGGCTGCAAATCGACAGATAATCCAGTTTCTGCTGGCTCTGGTCATGCAAATACTTCTCGAATAGCTCGGCCTCGGTAAAGAACTCGGTGGCAGGAAAAAACGAATCCAAAATCCCCACTGAATCAAACGGGTCTAGCGCTGCCAGCAAGGTATTTCCTGTTTCTTTGATGGCTTTCAAATGTCGCGGCGCAATATACCCCGAGGCTCCAGTCAGTGCAAAGGTCTTCATAACAGCACCACTTTATCGCTGTTCTGAGGATCTAGGGTGATGCCCCGTGTGGCGTAGCGGGTATCCAAAATCAGCGGAGCCAGTTCCACCACCCTTGAGTAATCCACATCCTTGTGCTGGGTGGTGATGATCACCAAATCCGCCCCTTGTAGCACGGTATCGGTCAGCTCAGGAATGCTCTCGAGGGCTAAGCCGTGATCCTTGACTGTTTTGCACCACGAATCAAAATAACTCAGCTCCGCCCCCGCCGCCTCGAGCAGTTGGTACACTGCCAACGCTGGAGATTCGCGGTAGTCGTCCAAATTGGGCTTATAGGCCACCCCCAACAACAAAATCTTGGCCCCATTAATGGATTTTTTGACTTTATTCAGCACCCGTGTCGCTTTATCAAACACAAACTGCGGCATCTTGCGGTTGGTTTCCCCCGCCAGTGCAATGAAATGGGTCTGAAAATTGTATTCCCGCGCCTTCCACTCGAGGTAATGCGGGTCCAGCGGGATGCAATGCCCTCCCACTCCAGGCCCAGGATAAAAGGGCATGATTCCAAAAGGCTTGGTAAAAGCCGCGTCCAGCACTTCCCAAACGTTCAAACCCATGCGGTCACACAGCAGCGCCACCTCGTTGACCAAGGCAATATTCACCGCCCGAAAGGTGTTCTCGAAGCATTTGACCAACTCCGCCGCCGTTGCGCTCGAGACTGCCACCACATGCTCGATGGTCTGCGAATAAAACGCCACCGCCACCTCGAGACTGATTGGGTCGTGACCACCCACCACTTTGGTGGTGTTTTTGGTGGTATAGCGGGCATTTCCTGGGTCAACCCGCTCGGGCGAATGGGCCAAGAAAAAATCCACCCCTGCCTTCAAACCACTCTGCTCGAGGATCGGCAACATAATCTCTTCGGTGGTTCCAGGATAGGTGGTGGACTCGAGGCTGATCAGTTGTCCAGCACGCAAATACTTGGCAATTTCCCTAGTGACACTGACCACATAAGACAAATCTGGGGAAAGGTTGATGTCCAGCGGGGTTGGTACACAAATCACGATCACATCCAGTTCCGCCGCTCGAGCGAAATCGCTGGCAGTGGTCACTAAACCCTGCGCCACAATGCCTTGCAATTCCGAGTCATGTACGTCGGAAATATAGTTTTCCCCCCGTGCAATCTGCGCCGCTCGAGCTGGGTTTTGGTCGATCCCGTGAACCTTAAAGCCCACTTTGGCTTTTTCCACCAAAAAAGGCAGTCCCACATAGCCCAAGCCCACTACTCCAATCAGGGCTTGGTGTTGTGACAGACGCTCGAGAAGGGTCTCTCGAGGATCAAATGCTTCAGAAAACGATTCAGTCATGATTGCCCAATTATAAGTGTGTTGTCTGGCTCGATAGCATTCGATATGATAAATCAGATTTTTTCTCACACCCCCAGAGGGGGGTAAGCCATTTTGATTACCCCTCGAGCCGCACCCAGTAAGGTTTTTATGTAGATATAGTTGATTATATGAAAGATGAGAAGGGTCTTTACAAATGCTTTACGGTCTTGTACACTCATCTCAGTCGAGAAGAAAAAGTGGAAACAAACACAGAAATAAATGCAGAGAATAAAAAATCTGTAAGAACTGTGTAAGAAACCCTCAAGTAATCTTAAGACAAGCAAACGAGCAAATTCAAAGCGCTCGAGTGCAAAGCAATAATCGCCCAAGAGGACATATACCATACCTCAACCTCAAGGGCAAACCAAGGAGTACCACCATGAAGAACCATAAAACCCAAGGCTTCACCCTGATCGAGTTGCTCATCGTTATCGCCATCATCGGAATCTTGGCTGCTGTATTGATCCC
>JANYFS010000435.1 GCA_025359705.1 Deinococcales bacterium
GGGGGTGTATTGCTGCAAAGCTGCCGCATAATCGAAAATGGGAATAGTGATTGCAGGAATGATTGTGGTGGGCTTGCCATTGGTGCAATAATTCTTACCTGTGGCATCTACACAGGTGGTGGCGCTCGAGGTGGAAGTCACAGTACCCGTTATATTGACCAGTGGATTGGTTAAAGAAAAACCCAAGTTCCCATGAATCGAAGCACCACCCAACAAATTGTTGTTGCTGCCCACATTCACCACCTTACCCGCAGTCAAACCCCGAACCAAAAGCGTGGCTTGGTCGCTCGAGAAGGCTTGAACCTGAAGGACTGCGCTCGAGGGGGTAGGTTCTGGGGGTGTTGAGGAGAAAGTAGCTCCTCTACCAATACCCGAACCACAGCTCGAGAGTAGCAAAGCCAGTACACCCAAGAAGGCGAAAGAAATCGCCTTCATATTTCTCTCACATAAGAGAATTGTGTGTGTGTGTGTGTGTGTTACCACCGTTTTTTCAGAAAGAATCATAAAAACCTCCAATGTGCTAAAAATATACGTTGTGTCGAAACGTACTGGCACAGTGTACCTAATGTTAAGATGGCTCAAGCAATCTGATTAAGAATAGATGAATTTATTTTTTAGGGTTCTCGAAGAGGATTAAAAAAACCGCCAGCGAATGAATGCCAGCGGTTGCTCATTATAGCTTGGGGATGGGCTAAGGGCAGGGTGTATAGATATTGGGGTCAATCCAGTACATCGCGCCGCATCCACATGGCAAGAAACACCGCCAGAAAAATGGCAGCATAAACCCCACAAACCCCCACGCTCCACCAGGTATTTTGCCATGAAAACTCGAGGATGCTGTTCAAAGGATTGTTTGCAGCGCCACGATTGCCAAAAATTCCACCTACCACGCTCGAGGCGGCAAAACTGGTTCCCAAGTTTAAATTGGTACTCAGGTAGTAGCGAGGGACTTGTTCAAATAGATTTTTGAGTTTAAGGGCTTGAAAGGCCGCATTAACCACGTTTATTTTATCGAGCTGAGAAATGATCGAGGCAGTGGTGATTCCCTCGAGTATGGGGGGCAAGAGAATGGTTCCCAGTAGCGACATGGCAGGCGCAGCAATCAGCGAAGAGAGCAACATGGCTAGGGCCAAGGGCGCAGTGACTGTGAGGCATTGTAAAAAATAAAGTGGAATCAAAGTTCCCCAATCTCCCGTATTGGGCGCATGAAAAAAGGCGAGATTGGCAAGGAAGCCAATGGTAATATTCCCCAAACCACTTCCCAATATCAAAATTGCTAGCAGCATGATTCCTGCCAAAAACTTACCCAATAACACATTTAAACGGTTGGGTTGCGAAACCAAAATAACCTTCCACATTTTAAAGCCGCGTTCCTCGCCAATAAAGTAATTGCCCACCATTGCGCTGATCGGCAACAAGAAAATAGCAATGCCCACCGAAATAAAGTTGCGTCCCAAGCTAAAAGCGGTGGCAGCATTCTCGGCAATGTCTTTGGAAATGGCCCCGCCCTGGTCCAGTTGGCCTCCACTTAGGTTTTGAGTGACAAAGTAGGCAATGATCACCTGTACCAGTGGGGTTAGCACCCCCATAATGATCAGCAAAATCCAGAACCGCTTCTTGAAACGGGCTTTACGCAGTTCTGCTAACGCAATACGCGGGATCATGCTTGCACCTTTTTGGTTACGGCTTGTAAATAGACCTGCTCGAGCGATTCTACATCGGTTCTAAATCCCAATAAGGGGATGCGGGCATGGACCATGGCGGGGGCAATTTGATCTAGGTCGTGTTGCAGTAGATTGAGTACCAAAACCCCGCTTGGGTGCAAATACACTTTTTGTACCCAAGGTTGCGAACCCAACATCTCGAGGGCTTGTGGGGTGAAATCGGCGGGGACATCCAAGGTCATCGAGATGATTTCGCTACCGAGCTGTGAAAAAAGCTCGCGCACCCGACCATCGGCTTGGATGCGGCCCTTGTTGATGATGATCACTCGAGGGGCGATTTTTTCCACCTCCGCCAAAATATGGCTGGAGAGCAGCACCGTAACCCCTTCGCTGGAGACTCCCCGAATCAGTTCACGCATTTCAGCAACCCCCTGCGGGTCGAGGCCGTTGGTCGGTTCGTCTAGCAGCAAGACCTCTGGGTTGCCCAGCAAGGTGCGAGCCAAACCCAAACGCTGGCGCATCCCCTGCGAATAGCTCGAGACACGGTGTTCGCGGCGCTCCATCAGGCCCACCCGCTCGAGGGCAGGGAGAATGGCATTTTCGCCAATCCCCGTTAGGCTGGCACTGTAACGCAGGTTCTCCAGACCCGACAGATACGGATAAAAACTGGGTTCTTCGATCATGGCGGACATCCGCCCTTTCAATTTAATGTTCCCGCTCGAGGGCCGAATCAGACCCGCGATCATCCGCATGGTGGTGGTTTTGCCCGCTCCGTTGGGACCTAAAAAGCCCACAACTTCTCCAGGCTCGAGGGTAAAACTAACCCCTTGCACGGCTTGAAAGCTGCGAAAATTTTTGCTGATGTTCTCGAGGATTAGCGACATATTGAAGCTAGTCTACGGCCTTAAGGCCCAAAGGGTTGCCGATTTTGTCGAAGATTTGGCTTAGGATTTGGGAATCCAGCTTGGGACTGATTGTTATTTAGGCGCTCGAGCGCAGACCCTCTGGTCTAGGTTTTGCTTTTGTTTTCCGAGCAAATCAAAGTAGGCTATGGCATGTAGGCTATACGCGCACACACCCCAATCTTAAGGAGAACACGATGCTGGTAACTGGCGGAGAGATTTTAACCAAAGCAAGAGCAGGAAAATACGGCGTAGCCGCATTTAATACCAACGACCTCGAGATCACTCAAGCGATCATTCACACCGCCGAGAAACTCTCGAGTCCTGTGATTGTGCAGTT
This sequence comes from Deinococcales bacterium, assembly GCA_025359705.1. Classification (GTDB taxonomy): domain Bacteria; phylum Deinococcota; class Deinococci; order Deinococcales; family Deinococcaceae; genus JACMOA01. The sequence continues at coordinate 2,907 of JANYFS010000435.1, forward strand.
GTCCGAAGGCGCAATCAAATACGCAGGCTTGAGCGACCTGACCAACCTGGTGGCGGACTTGGCCCGCCGTGCCAGTGTGCCTGTTGCCATCCACTTGGATCACGGCTCGAGCTTTGAAAGCTGCATGAAAGCCATCCGTGCGGGCTTTACCAGTGTGATGATCGATGCTTCGCACCACAACTTTGCAGATAATGTGCGCGACACCAAAAAAGTGGTGGAAGCCGCACACTTTATGGGTGTTACCGTGGAAGCTGAGCTGGGCCGTTTGGGTGGAATCGAAGAGCATATCGTAGTGGATGAAGCCGATGCTTTTTTGACCGACCCTCAAGAAGCGGTGCAATTTGTGGAGCAAACTGGCGTGGACTATTTGGCAATTGCCATTGGTACTTCGCACGGTGCATTTAAAGGCAAAGGTCGCCCCTACATCGACCATGCCCGTATCGAGACCATCGGCGGCTTGCTGAGCATCCCCTTGGTAGCCCACGGCTCGAGCGGTGTTCCTGCCTATATTGTGGAGCGTTTGCGGGCCGCAGGCGGAGAAATTGGCGAAGCCGCAGGTATTGCCGACGACGATCTGACCAGAGCTTGTCAGCACGGTATTGCCAAAGTCAACGTGGATACCGATTTGCGCTTGGCCTTTACCGTAGGTATCCGCGAAGTTTTGCAGAAAAACCCCAAAGAATTCGACCCCCGCAAAATCCTCGGCCCAGCAAGGGATTTAATGGCGGAACTGATCACCCACAAACTGACCGTGTTGGGCAGCGTGGGCAAAGCCTAAACACAAAATAAGGTACTCGAGAGGCCGACTTTTAACGTCGGTCTTTTTTTGTGGGTCTTTTTTTGTGGTGGGTGTGGCTCGAGTGGGTTTTGGACATTCTTTGGTTCACCCTCAAAGCCCTCGAGTAAAATACCAAATGTGAAAATTCTGGTGATCGGTTCAGGTGGGCGCGAACACGCGCTGGTCAAGGCATTAAAAAAATCTCCCAAAATCAGTGAAATCTACTGCACTCCAGGCAATGCGGGAATTGCCGAAATCGCTGAAAATATTAAGTGCGTGGCCCTCGAGGGGACTCCCAAAGCTTGGGCGGACTTTGCCGAATCCCGTAATATCGACCTGACCGTGGTCAGCCAAGACAATGCCCTAGCCGACGGGGTGGTGGATCACTTCCTCGAGCGGGGTTTGAAAATTTTTGGTTCGACCCAAGCAGCGGCGCGGCTCGAGTGGTCTAAAGCCTATGCCAAAGACTTTATGCAGCGCCACAGCATTCCCACCGCACAGTACCGCCATTTTACCGATCTAAACGCGGCCCTCGAGTACACCCGCTTGCAAGGTGCGCCGATTGTAATCAAAGATTCGGCTCTAGCCCTGGGTAAAGGGGTCACGGTGGCCCACACCCTCGAGGCAGCAGAACAGGCGCTCGAGGCGATATTTGAACACCACAAAGGCGACCATCAGACAGGCGAAGTGGTCATCGAAGAATTTATGGAAGGCATGGAAATCTCGATCATGGCTTTTTGTGATGGCAAAACTGCGGTTCTGATGCCGCCCAGCCAA
>JANYFS010000295.1 GCA_025359705.1 Deinococcales bacterium
CCAAAGATCTCGAGAAGGTTGCCATAGCCGTAGCGACCCCAATCTCTCGAGGCTGCACCGCGTTTTGAATTGCCAAAGTGAACAAAGGAATACTTGGTCCCAAACCCAAACCTACCAAAAACATCTTCCAAGAAATGTCCAATTGGGTGGTTTCGGTGGTTAAGGTAAAGCCCATCAAGGCAAAGCCAATCATCAAAATGATCAATGCGCCCAGAATAATGGGTTTGACTCTACCAATTCGCGCCGCAATTTGCCCCGACATAATGTTGGCAAATACCAAACCAAAAGTCAGCGGTAAGGTGGTCAATCCCGAACGGGTCGCACTGAGACCCACCACATTAACCATGAACAAGGGTAAAAAGACAATCGCTGCCAAAAACGCTGAACCTGCAATAAAAGCAGCCAAATTGCCCCAGCTAAAAGCGGGATTTTTAAACAGTTTAAGATCGACCAAAGGATCTTTAACTTTGCGTTCGGTCAAAATAAAGCCCACAATACCCAAAATAGAGACCGCAAACATGCTGATGATTTGCCAAGAAGTCCAAACAAAGCCACTTTGACCTTCGGCTACTTCGTTTTTGCCCAAAGAAAGCGCAATCAACAAAGGAATGGTTCCCAAGAACAACCAAAATACGCCCAACCAATCAATGGTGGGGTGATTATTTCCCCAATTGCGTTTGAGTGGGGGCATTTTGGCAACGATAAAGGCAATCGCCAATGCCCCCAAAGGCAAATTGACATAGAATATGGAATTCCAAGAGACATTATCGGTCAGATAACCACCGACCAAAGGCCCGACGATGCTCGAGATACCAAAGAGCATCCCGAATAATCCGCTAAATTTGGCTCGTTGCTGAGGTGGAAAAATATCAGCAATAATCGACAAGCCTACGGTAAACAAAGCCGCGCCCCCAAAGCCCTGTACCCCTCTAGACAGCACCAACTGAATTCCACTTTGTGATATGCCACACAATACTGAACCTACCAAGAAAATACCAATGCCTAACAAAAACATACTTTTGCGTCCATACAAATCGCTGAGCTTGCCCCAAACGGGTACCATCACCGTACTCGAGAGCAGATAGATGGTGGTGAGCCAAGGAAAGAGCGCTGCTGAGATATTGAGATCTCGCTGAATAATCGGGCCTGCGGTGGAGACAATGGTTTGATCGAGGGCTGCCAAAAAGACTCCTAGCAGCAAGCCCACCACGGTCAGGGTGATTTGCTGTTGATCCAATTGGGGCATTTCCATATGGGCGGTTTCGCCCGCCAACGGTGCATCGGAAGGTCGGGATGATTGGGTCATAATTTCTCCTGAGTGGGCGAATCGCCAGGTGTGTCGCGGTTCTGGTCGATTTGCTCGAGGGCCAAAACCAAGCGCTCGAGGGTATCGGTAAACTCCTCGAGGTCGCCTAAATGGGCCAAAGCGCTGTTGGTGACGTGTTGCATGGTCTGGCGGGTTGCCAGCAGCACTTTTGTGCCATCTGGAGTGAGTTCGAGTCGAATTCGCCTCGAGTCTTCGGGGTCTAGGCTGCGCGAAATAAAAGTTTTACTTTGCAACTCCTCGAGAATGCGGGAAACCATACTGGGTGGTGTACCCATTCGATCCGCAAGCTGTTTGGGATAGATAATCCCATTGTGAATATGACTGAGTATGACGTAATGTCCAAAATGAATGCCATGCTCTCGCTCGAGCATGGGGGCCACACGGCATTTCATCGCCAGTCCTGCCTGCCAAATTGCCCGCCCAATACGGGCGCTGGGGGTATTGCCCTGAGTGTCGGCTTCGCTTGGAAATGGGCCTGACTCGAGCGGGTTTTCTGGAGGGTTGGTATGAGATGCTTGCTTCACAAAACTATTTATATATCAAATAGTTCTATTTTGAAAGTATTTAAAGTTGCTTTTAGACTAGAGTTGTTTTCCGTGATCTGTAATCCTTGATATAGTATTTTCCCCGAGATCAAAGAAGAAGAAATCAGGTAGGGGCGGGTTTCAAACCCGTCCAGTACGCGAAATATAAAACTAAAACCACATGCGAAGTTCCTAAAATATTCCGCATAGTTGAGAGAAATGCTGTATATCTCGAGCAAGTCTCGAGGTTTTAGATTTTGAGTTGGTTTTTGGAAAAAAACGATCATGACAGATTTTTAAGCCTTCCCTGCTCAGGGTCGCTCGAGATTTACCCTATTTTTCTCGATCCAAACCCAGGTGATCAACGACCAAACGGAAAACGGACGACGAAAAACGCATTACGAAAACGACTCAAAAAGCATCCTTAACCCAAGTGATCGTGCCTGTTTGCACGTCCCCCTCGAGGGCCAAAACATCAAAACGGCAGGCCAAATCGTCGCGGCCCAAATAAAATAAAGCGGCACGGCGAACCAGTGCGGCCTTGCGAACGCTGATCGACTCGAGTGCCGAACCAAACTTTGCGCTCGAGCGGTGTTTGATCTCGCTAAACACGGTCACATCCCCCTCGAGGGTGATCAAATCGATTTCTCCGCCGCGAATGCGGTAGTTTTTTGCCAACAAAGTGTGGCCTTGCCCCAGCAAAAACTCGAGCGCTCTGGCCTCGGCTTCCGCGCCTTTCATTTTGCCAGCCACTCCAGCCACTGCTCAAAATCACGCACCACAAAAGTGGCCCCCGCCTCGAGCAAGGCCGCATCACTTTGGCTGGTGCTGATTCCGCAAACCGTGCAGCCCGCCGCTACGCCACTTTGTACCCCTGCCAAGGCATCCTCATGCACCAAACAATTTTTTGGCTCGAGGTTTAACAGTGCGGCCCCTTTTTGGTACGGTTCGGGGTGAGGTTTACCATTTTGAACATCGTGGCCCAAAATGCGTTGCATAAAACGCTGTCCTAAACCAATTTGCCCAAAACCAAATTCCACATTCACGGTATCGGCGCTGGTCACTAGTGCAAAAGGAATCCCGCGCCCCTCGAGCCAATCCAAATAGCGCTGCAAGCCCTCGAGCGCGGTCAATTTCCCCGCTGCCAATTCGCGGTAAATCTGTTCTTTACGGTCATGCAGATGCTGGGCTTCGCTGGGGGTGGGAATGCGCCCACGCAAGCGTTCAAAAATTTCGGGGTTGCGCCCTCCGTCCACCTTGGAGTCCAAATCATGCTCGCTTAACACCAAACCCCACAGCTCGAGGGCGACCTGTTTCCAAGCCGCACGGTGAAAGGCATTGTTGTCGATCACCACCCCGTCCATATCGAACAGCACCCCCGCAAAGTCAAATTTCATCTGCGCTCAACCTCATGCTTCGGCGGGGGTTCCTTCGGAAAAAGGGCGGCCCTGCTCGAGGGTCGAACCCAAATCCTCGAGGATGCCTTTGTACAAATCCAAAGTCAGTTTGCGAACCAAATCCACCGCTTCGGGGCCACGGCGGTTGGGATCGACCCGCGAATTTGCTACCTCGAGGGCTTTGACCAACACTTCGGCGTAGATGGGCCACGCTTCACCGCTCGAGTCGGAATTGCCACTGGCTCCTTTGTTTTGTGGGGCATTGCCTGGGTTGGGGTTGGGGCGACGCTCCCGTGCGGGGGGCTGTCCAAACTGGGTGGTCAAGTTGGTGTAGGCTTCCTCGGCGGCAACCCGCTCGCTGTCCCGTTTGCTGTTGCCTTGCCCGCTGCCTTTCAGGTCGCCGTCGATGGTCACTTCGGTCATAAACAGCGGTTCGTGGTCGCTGCCGCCGATGTTGCGGGTTTCAAACTTGGGGTTACGCATCCGCATGGCGCGGCAATACTCGATCAGGTCGTTCTTAGGGTTACGCATGATAAATCCTCTTTAGTCCAGATTTAGTCCAGATTTAGTCCAGATACAGCATCTTTCACACCTGAAATGGCATATTGAAAGGGTATCTGGTTTTGGGTATGTTCGCAAAGCGTTGTCACACGGCATAACATACACGGCACACTACGACCCACTAAACCCAACCTTCAAAGGTTTGTGAAGGATTCACTCGAGGGTGATGTTCTGGTGTCTTGAGATCTGCTTATGCAATGTGAATACCGAAGAACCTGCGTGGCAACGCTTGGCCTGTTCAATTCGTGCTGGATGTGTGATGATCCTAGCGTCATCTTGAAACTGCATATCAGCATAGGTTAAATGTAGGCATCCGTCTATGGCTTTTTTGGTTTAGCAAAAAGGATGTATAACCCTATTGAGGTTCGGAAAAAGTAACTTTCCCCTCGAGCTGAACAATCATCCCCAACAATCATCCCCAACAACCACCCCGTATAATCACCCTGTGGCTACCCTCATTTCCAGCGTGATCCCCAAAACCTCCAGCTCGAGCCTAGCGGCATTATTTTTGGCCCAAGCCTGTTCCACGGGGGCCGTTACCGTAAGTGTGGCCCTCTCGAGCCTTGTGATGACCCACCTGAGTGGTTCGGAAACCTGGTCTGGATTGCCCTCGACCCTCAAACAAATCGCCTCGAGTGTAGCGGCTTTGGGGGTGGGGCATCTGATGGCCCGTTCGGGGCGGCGTTTGGGTTTGACCCTCAGCTATATCATTGCTGCCATAGGTGCAATTTTGGGTGGCTGGGCGGCGCTGTACGGATCGGTAGTAGGGTTTTTGATTGGGGTAATTTTGCTGGGCATTGGCGACGGGGGCATTCCGCAAGGTCGTTACGCAGTTGCCGAATTGGTTGTGCCTGCATTTCGTGGGCGGATTGTGGGCTACCTGCTGAGTTTTGGGGTGTTGGGTTCGTTTCTGGCGGCAGGTTTGACCCCACTGCTGCAATGGATCGCCCAAAGCCAAAACCTGCCTTCCCTCGAGTTGGGCTGGATCTTAGGCGGGATTCTGTTGCTGCTGGGTTCAGTTTTGATTGGCGTTGTGATGCGGGCCAAACCGCTGACCTCGAGCGCTGCCCTTTTAGAACACACTGCGCTCGAGCCTGTGTCTAACCGCAACCCGTGGAGCCTGCCCAATGTGCGCCTGTCGCTGGTCAGCCTAGCCATCGGGCAAGGCGTGATGGTGATGATGATGGTGCTAACCCCGCTACACGCCCAGCATATGAGACACAGCCTGCCCACCATCTCGAGCCTAATCACCGCGCATTTGGTGGGGATGTTTGGCTTGGCCTGGCTGACTGGCAACCTGATAGACCGCTACGGAAGCCGCCTGTTTATCGGCTTGGGCGCGATTCTACTGGCCTCGAGCGCAGTATTGGCCTTTTTTGCGACTTCGGCATTTTGGATTGGAACTTCGCTTTTTATGCTGGGTGTGGGCTGGAATTGGTGCTATGTGGCAGGCTCGAGCCTACTGACCCACAGCCTCCATCCCCTCGAGCGCAGCAAAATTGGTGGGCAAGTCGATTTTGCCGTATGGGGCGCAGCGGCTGTGGGTTCGCTGTTGGGTGGGGTGATCGTGGCAAATCTTGGCTTTGGGACGCTCAGTGTATTTGCGGTGTTGGTTTCGCTGATTCCGCTGCTGGCTTTGTGGCGCTATGTTGCCGCTCGAGGGGAACCCGTCCTATGAAATTCAAATTTCAACCCAAGCCCGACCCCAAGCCCAAACCCACTTCCAATCCCATCGACGAACGCGGCAAGCTCGAGGCGGAACCCTTTGGCTACCGCATTGCCAAAGATGGCACGGTATTTCTCGAGTACGGCGGGCGTGTGGTCAAAACCATCAAAGCCAGCGAATCTAAACGCTTGGTGCAACAACTCGAGGGGGCCAGCGAGATCCAAGCCCAATTGATTTTGGCAAAACTAACGGGAAATTTTAAGCGCGGAAACGAGAAAAAACGCAACGCATAGCAGGATTTTTGAACCCAAAAAATGAACAAGACGGTGTTACAGGAGCAGTAACCCGTTGACTTTTTGCTAAGATGCCGTTTAATCTTGACTTATGTACTCGGATATATCGGAAAAGAATGTTTTGGCTCGAGCGGTCAAGCCTCGAGCTGTACTCGCACTATTTTTAGGCGCACTCTCATTTTCACTTGCTTTGGGGGCGGCCCAAGCCGAAGATTTATCCAGCATCAAAAATTATCTGCTCGAGCGGGCCACTCAGCTCGAGCAAGAAACCGCACAGGTGAGCAAAGCCGCCGATGCTTATTTTGATTTGCTCGAGACCAAAAATTTCGATTATGTTGCGGTATGGAAAGCCAACCCTAGCCAAGTGCTAAAAACCTTGGGCGCAGCGCGGGCCGCATGGCTACAGGCCAGCCCGCGCTATGAAACCATCGAGGGCATTGTGGCAGGCGTAGAAATGCTATCCAAGCACGATGTTTTGCTGGATGCAGGTGTTTCAGGTCAAGAAGGCGGAGACGGGGTAGCACCCTACGATTTGACCTTGCCCAACGGCAAAAAGCTCGAGAAGCCTGGAAATCTGTTTGGTGTCACCGAATCCACTTTGTGGGTTTCCGAATCCCGTTTTACCGTTCAGGGTAGCAAACCCGACTACAACCGCAATGCCAAGCTCGATTATGGCGAGGCAGGTTTGCCCGATGCCAATGTGCTAAAAGCAGGCGCGGCTCGTTTGCACCTGCAAGCCCAAGCATTACTCACCGACGCGAAAAAATGGCAGCCCCAAGCCAGCGACGTATTTGGGGCTTTGATTGCCAATGTGCCAACGGTCAGCGATTTTATCGAAATCTGGAAAAACTCGAGGTTTGTAGCCAACACGGGGGCCAGCCGTGACTTTGGGGCCATCTCGAGGCTGCGCGACATTACCGACAATGTAAGCAGTTGGCAAGCGATGTACAGCGGAGTGCAAAGTCAAGTGCGGGCTAAAGACAGCGCCCGAGATGCCCGTATTGTGGCGGGTCTAAGCGACTTGAAAGCCTATATCCAAAAGCGCTACTCCAGTGAGCAAAAAGGTCGCCGCTACACCCCACAAGAAGCCGAACAGATCAAAACCGAAGCCCAAAGCCGTGCTACTCGCATTGTCAATGAGATTAAACAGGCCGCTGTGCAATTGAATGTGCAGTTGCCCAAAGGACGTTGAGAAATGAAGAAATTGCTGCTGGCAACCCTGCTTTTTGGCTCGAGTCTGTCGTATGCCCAAACTTTAAAACCTGATTTAAAACCTGATTTAAAGCCACAAAGTTTAAAGCAAAGCCCGACCCAAAAAACCCCGCCTATGAACTTGGCTGAAAAAGCCGAAACCCTGCGCCAGCAGCTCTCGAGCGCCCAATTGGATTTGGTATTCGACCCACAAAGTGCTAAGGCTTCCTTTGATCAGGCAAAAAGTCTGGCAGGAAGTCTGGCAAAAAATTCGGGGGTCTCGAGCCTCAATTCATACAATAAGTCATTTGATAAGTCATTCACCGCCCTCGAGCAAGCCCTAAACCAAAAAAATGAACTACAATTCGCCTCCGAACGGGCCAAGCTGTGGACTTCTTTGCTCAAGCAATCGAACCAAAAAACCCTCGAGGCACTCTCCCAAAATGATTTGCCTGCTTTTGAACGTTGGTTTGCGCTGCGCGATTACCGCCAAGCCTCGAGATTTGTACGGCCCCAAGCCAGTGGAACAGAGGCGCTTGAGGCATTCAAAAACCACGAAATTAGCAAAACAGTAGCCCTCGAGCGGGTGCGGGCGGATTTGCTGGACGGCTACCAAGCTCGCCTAAACGAAGTTTTGCAGCAGTTGCCCCAAAGCCAAAAGCAAGGCTACACCGTTCAGGTGGCAGAGCTTGCCAGCCTTGCCAGTGGTTATTTTGGTATTTTGCAAAGCACCTATCAAGTGCAGCGCGGCCCTGCTCAAACCAAGGCGGCAACCCTGGCTTTTTCCCAACTCGAGGGTCAAGCTCGCAACAAAAATACAGATCTCACCCCCGCCCTAAACCAAGTCTCGAGCGTGCTGCAAGGCTTTAGGGCCGCGCCGCTCTCGAGCGAAGAGCTTTCTAGGCGAACAGGGCAGCTCAACCGTTTTCTCAAGCTGGTGGCGGTGGAATACACTCGAGGGGTGGATGGGCAGCACGTCAAAAAACAGCTCGAGGTACAAGAGGCGTTGACCTTTGGCAACGGGGCGATTTCGGCTTATATGGATTTGCAAAGTACCCTTGAAAGTCAACAGGCGGGACAGAAACCACAACCCGCCCAAATTATTTCCCAAAACCTCAAACAGATCACCAGCGCCCTCGAGCAAGCCTACACAGGCGAAGCGGTTTTGCCCGTCAATCAATTGCAAGCCAAGGTGCAAGACCTGCAAAATCTGCTCGAGCAAACCCTGCCTAGTGCATGGCAGCAAGGCGGCAGTGGTTCCGACCTCGAGGTGATTGCCAGCATTTTGGATCAAATGGAAACCGCCAGCAAAACGGGTAATTCTGAGTTGGCAGAATCGGCGCGGCTCGAGGCATATGCTACCTTTGAGAGCGGTAGCGAGGCCAAATTGCGCTACTTCGACCCCGAATTGGCTCTACGCATCGAAGGACTGTTTTGGAACGGCATCGAGGGTGACGGCAACGGCCTTGCCAAGCTGATTGCCCAGAACAAGCCCTCGAGCGAAATATTGGCGGTGCGCCAGCGCCTAGACAGCGAATTCAAGGGCGCAGCCAAAATTCTTGGTACCGAAACCTCGCCCACCGCAGTTGCCACCAATGCAGGCGTACTGGTTTTTCGGGAAGGTCTCGAGGCGGTACTGATTTTGGCAGCACTGATGGCAAGTTTCAAACGCCCCGAAAACCGCCACCTCCGCAAGCCATTGTGGGCGGGATCAGCCGCAGCCTTTGCCTTTTCGGGTCTGACCTGGTGGGCCATGCAAGGCTTGCTCTCGCAATTTGCCAAATACGGCGAAAAGCTCGAGGCAGTCGTTTCGGTATTAGCGATTGTGGTACTGCTGGTGATTATGAATTGGTTTTTTCACAATATCTACTGGACAGGCCAATTATCCAAGTTTCATCAACAAAAGCAAGGCATCAGTAAACGGGATATGGGTCAAGTCATCGGCCTAGTGGTTCTGGGCTTTACCAGTGTCTACCGCGAAGGCTTCGAGACGGTGCTATTTTTGCAATCTTTGATACTGCAATCTGGAAACGCAGTAGTTCTATTGGGAACTTCGATTGGTCTCATTTTGGTCGGCTTGATTGGTTGGATTATTTTTGCATTACAAACCAAACTCCCACATAAAAAGATGCTTTCCGCTACTGGCTTAATGATTTGCATGGTTTTGTTTATGATGGTGGGCAATACCACCCATGTTTTGCAATTGGTTGGCTGGTTTCCGATTCATCCCGTAGCTGGTGTACATTTTCCCTACTGGTTAAACCAGTGGTTTGGCATGTTCCCTACTTGGGAAGGCTTATTGTTACAGATACTGGCCCCGATGATCATCATTGGTAGTTACTTTGCTGCCGAGGGTCTTAAACGGGTTAAATTGGATAAGAGAATGCAAGATTCTAAAGTAAATGCCTAATTTGCATATATTTCCTCGAGCTAGACCCGTCCCATTCCAACTTGGGTGGTTTTATATTCCCCTCGAGCGCTAGAAACTCATTTCAACCCACTAAACTAAACCCATGAATGCGCTCGAGCCAACCCACATCTGCCCACTGTGCAATCAAGAAAATCACTGCATGGCAGAGCAAATCCGCCGTGGTCTAGCCTCGAGTTGCTGGTGTTTCACCGCTCAAATCCCTTCAGCACTGCTCGAGCGCATCCCAGCCGACCAAAAGGGAAGCTGCGTTTGCTGGAGCTGTGTGGAAAAATTCAACCTCGAGGGTTCCAATTAGGTTTTTGAAAAGGGTGTCTCGAGCCAAAAATAACTGCTCACCGCATTCTCAGACTGGTGTAGTGGCTGGTATAAAAACACCATACTGTTTTGCATTACATTTGGGTTTCTGCGTCTCAAGCGGTATACTAGAAAGGTTATGGAAGATGTACAAACACATTCTGGCTTTGTTGCCATCATCGGTAAGCCCAACGTGGGTAAATCGACGCTGCTCAACAATCTTCTTGGCGTGAAAATATCGCCGATCACCTCCAAACCGCAAACCACTCGCCGTGGGGTACGCGGAATTTATACCAATCTGGATAAAACCCATCAAGCAGTTTTTGTGGATACCCCAGGCTTGCACAAGCCCAAAGATGCGCTGGGCCGCTATATGAATCAGGAAGTCTCGAGCGCTCTGTCTGATGTAGACATCATGGTCTGGGTGGTCGATTTGCGCCATCCCCCCGCCGACGAAGACCAACTGGTGGCCCGCAACATCCGCGATTTGCCCAAACCCCTGATTGTGGTGGGCAACAAGCTGGATGTCGCCAAATACCCCGACGAGGCCATGAAATACTACAGCGAGCTGCTGGGAGACCGTGAATTTACCAGTGTCATGCTCAGCGCCCAAGAACATCCCGAAAAGGTGATGGCCCTGCGCGAAAGCATCATCGAAATCTTGCCCGAAAATCCTTTTTTCTTCCCTGTGGGCAGCGCCTCCGACCAATCCCGCGAGTTCTGGGCGGGCGAGATTGTGCGCGAAGAAGCCATGAAGCGTTTGGGCCAAGAAATCCCCTACGCGGTTGCCACTCGAGTGACCGATTGGCAAGAACGCCAAGACGGGCTGATCAAGATTTACTGTGACCTGGTGGTGGAGCGGGTCAATCACCGCATGATTGCCATCGGCAAAGGCGGCAGCAAGCTCAAAGAAATCGGACAAGCCGCCCGCAAACAGCTCGAGGTGTTCCTCAACACCAAAATCTACCTCGAGCTACAGGTACAGGTCATCTCCAACTGGCGCGAAGATCCTGAAGCCTTGCGCGAATTGGGCTACGAACAATAAAGCTCGAGGGCGAGAGGGCGAGAGAGCGAGAGGGTAAGAAAAAGCAGGTTAAATGTAGGGGCGCTGCTTGCTGCGCCCTTTTTTGTGGCTCGAGACGAATTGGATTCGTTTTTGGATGTGGGGTTTGGTTTGCGCTCGAGGGAACTTCGGGTGCGTCCTGAATTTGGGGCAACAAAGAATTTGAGAATATTTTCTTTCCAGATCGCTCTTTTGGCGGTTTTTAGGGTCAGGCACCGCCCGACCCCTACGAATGACAAAAGATTGTATGGGATATAAAAAATCTTTTGTAGGGGCGGGGCGCTGCCTCGCCCGTCAATGTGGCAAAAACACACCCCTCGAGCAAGTTCTATCTCGAGATTTTTGCTGGACGCATCGAAAAGCACTCTGTCTTACCCTCTTACCCTCATACTCTCTTACACTCTTAAACATGACTGTTTACCGAATTCCCGACCTGATTGCCCACAAACGCGATGGCCTCGAGCATTCCCCAGAGGCGCTCGAGCAGTTGATTTTTGGTTATGTGGCAGGAGACATTCCCGATTACCAAATTGCTGCTTGGCTGATGGCGGTGTACCTAAAGGGCATGACCGCCCCCGAGACTGCCGCGCTGACGATGGCGATGGCAAAAAGTGGGGATTTTTTAGACCTCTCGAGCCTGCCCAACACTGTAGATAAGCACTCTACTGGCGGGGTGGGCGACAAAACCAGTTTGGTGCTGGCCCCCATGCTGGCAGCGCTGGGCCTGACCGTTGCCAAAATGAGCGGGCGGGGTTTGGCCCATACTGGCGGAACCATTGACAAGCTCGAGGCGATTCCAGGCTGGAACCCCGTTTTGGGCGACGAAGCCTTTCTCAAACAGGCTAGGGAAATTGGCATGGCCTTGGTGGGCCAATCCAAAAATCTGGCCCCAGCGGACGGCCTGCTTTACGCCCTGCGCGATGTCACCGCCACGGTGGACAACATCCCGCTGATTGCCTCGAGCATCATGTCTAAAAAACTGGCTTCGGGGGCCAAAACCATTGTGCTGGATGTGAAGGTGGGCGGCGGAGCCTTTATGAAAACCCTCGAGCAAGGTCGCTTGTTGGCCCGCGCGATGGTGGAAATTGGGCAGCACTCGAGCCGAAATGTACGGGCCTTGCTTACCGATATGGACACCCCTTTGGGCCACATGGCAGGCAATGCTCTCGAGGTACAAGAAGCCATTGCTACCCTGCGCGGTGATGGGCCAAAAGATTTGCTCGAGCTGTGTTTGGAACTTGCCAAAGAAGCACTGCTGGCCCACGGTTTTTCGGTGGCGGATGCTCAAACCAGACCGCTCGAGGTGATCCAGTCGGGCGCGGCCCTCGAGAAATTTGCCGCGTTTGTAGCGGCCCAAGGCGGCGACCCCAGCTATGTTTACCATCCCGAAAAACTGAACGTGGCCCAAAACACCCTCGAGATTACCGCCCTGCACAGTGGTTTCCTCGAGCGGATCGATGCTTTGGCAGTGGGCCAAGCGGTACTGGTTTTGGGCGGAGGCCGTGAACGCAAAAATGAAGCCATCGACCACAGCGTGGGGGTGGAAGTGATTAAAAAGATCTCCGAATCCGTCACAGCAGGCGAACCCTTGGCACGGATTTACCACAACCACAAAGGACTCGAGGCAGCAAAAACCCTGCTGAAACACGCCTTTACCCTCTCGAGCGAAAAAGTAAATGCCCCCACTTTAATTTTAGACCGAGTTTACTAATTAAAACACTCCTGCACGAACCCACCAACAACCACTTGATTGTTTTTTCTCGTGTCTCACACCCAATCTCGCCCTGATCCTGATGCGAGGTATGCAAGCTAACTGACTATTGCCCTCAGATTGTTTTAAACTATTGCTAGATGGTTCACGTTTGCACAGATCCACCCCAAAATCCCGATATTCTCTCGAGTGTATGTCCCTCAAGTATGTTTTATTTTGCCCCTCGAGCAGTGTTTTCCCCTTACCCTTTCTTCCCTCTGGAGACGGTTGAATGAAACCTTGTCCGTATTGCCGAACCCCCATTGACACAGGGCTTTCTTTTTGTGATTTTTGTGGAATGCCTGTCCTCGACCCCACCGTACCGCAACTCCCCAGGGGAACGCGCTTGGCAGGAGGCCGCTATACTCTGGGTGGAATTTTGGGTAAGGGTGGCTTTGGTCTGACCTATCACGGGGCGGATACCATTCTCAAGCGCCCTGTTGCCATCAAAGAGCTGTTCCCCAAAGGCTCCACCCGCCGTACTACTTTGCTGGTTCCCCCCGAAGCCTTGGGAACCGAAGCCTTTATTGCGGCCCGCAAATTGTTCCTCGAGGAAGCCGCCACCTTGCAAAAATTCAACCACCCGGGCATTGTGCGGGTCTGGGATGTGTTCGAGGATAATGGTACGGCATATCTGGTGATGGAGTACCTCTCAGGCCAGACTTTGCTGGGGCGCTTTGCTCAGCATGGTAAGTTGTCTTCTTCGGAGGCGCTCGGTCTGACCGAACAAATCCTCGAGGGTTTGGAGGCCATGCACGGCGCGGGTTTGCTGCACCGCGACATCAAGCCCGACAATATTTTCTTGACCCAAGATGGGCGCACCGTCTTGATCGACTTTGGGGCGGCCCGCAGTTATCAACTTTCGACCCAGCGGGTGGAAGCCAAAGTCACCCTGACCCACGGCTATGCCCCGCCCGAGCAATACACGTCACGCACCGAATTTGGCCCCTACACCGACCTGTATGCGCTTGGTGCAACTTTGTATCACGCGCTCAGTGGCAATAAACCCCCTAGCGCCCCTGACCGCAAAGAAGGTAAGGTGCTAAACCCCTTGCCCAACACCATCCCGAGGGTGCTGCAAGATGCGATTTTGCGCTGCTTGGCCCTCAACCCCAGAGACCGCCCGCAAAGTGCTTCGCACCTGACCCAAATGCTCAAAGGCTCGAGCGCCACCACCATTGTGCTTGGTCCCAAAGATGACCTGCAAAAAGCCATCGA
>JANYFS010000474.1 GCA_025359705.1 Deinococcales bacterium
TAGCCGCAGACTTCCTCGAACAGATCTTGCAGGGTTTCTTTTTCACGGAAGCAGTAAAACAGCAGGGTCAACGCCCCCAAATCCAGCATCCCCGTGCCAATCATCACCAAATGGCTATGAATCCGTCCCAGTTCATGCAAAATCACCCGCACCAAGGTAGCTCGAGGCGGAACCACTGCGCCCACCAGTTTTTCCACGCTCAGCACGTAGGCCAACTCGTGTCCGAAGCAGTGCAAATAATCGGTGCGCGGCGCATAAGTCATGCCCTGCTGATAGGTGCGGTTCTCAAAGGTTTTCTCGAAACCGGTGTGCAAATAGCCCAAATGGTTCTCGAGCTTGGTCACCAATTCGCCGTCCATATGCAGCACCAAACGCAAAACCCCGTGGGTGCTGGGATGCTGCGGCCCCACATTCAGCACCATTTCTTCGGTGTGCAGCAGGCTAGTGGCGTTGTTCAGGTCGGAAGTTCCCACGCTCTGCTCGAGCAAATTCGGTTCCATCAGGGTCATAGGTTCCCCTTTTTCGTACTGTCTACATTCCCAGAAACATTCCCAGAGACATTCGCAACAAACACCTCAAGCGAAGGCGGCAGCGGCGCACTCGAGGTTCCCGCCCGTTCCCCACCTTTCCAACCGGTCAGCCCCTTGCTGCGCCCCGTCAAGCCCGCACGAAAGGCCGCAGGGTCAAGAAAACGCCCTTTGTTAAAGAGGGTAGGAGACTCACCAATGGGGAAATCTTTTCGCAAAGGATGCCCCTCGAGGTCTTCTGGAGTTAGGATTTTACGCAGTCCTGGATGGTTATCAAAAATGATGCCCACCAAGTCATAAACCTCCCGCTCAAGGTAATTGGCAGCTCGCCAGACATTAAATAAACTGGGCAAATGCTGCTCGAGTTCCAGAAACACCTTCAAAAACACCCTCGAGTTCTCTTTGATGTGATAGCAGTTATAAATCGCTGCAAACCGCGCGGGTTGTGCGATCACAAATTCGGAGTAATCCACTCCCACAATATCCAAGAGCATCCACTCTTCGCGCTGCATCTGCTGGGTCACTTCTTTCAGTTCCGCAATCTGCACAATTGCCGTCGGCTCGAGCGCCCCTTCTTGCCATTTGAGATTGGCATGGCGCAGTACAATTTTGGGATCAGTCATTTTGGTCCTTGGTTGTTGGTTTGTTATTGGTTATTGATCGTGCTTGTTGTACTTTTATGGAAACCACTCTATACATTTCTCTTGAGCGCAAAATACTAACTTCTACCGTTTCCACGCCTCCACCATCGGCAACTTAACCAACCCCTCGTCTATCGCTTGCCCCTTCACCTTTTTCTGAAGCTGCATAATCGCGTAAATCAGCGCTTCGGGGCGCGGTGGGCAACCCGGAACGAAGACATCCACAGGAACCACACTGTCCACGTTTTGCACCACGGCGTAGTTGTTAAACATCCCTCCGCTTGAGGCACAGGCTCCCATGCTGATCACCCATTTGGGATCGGGCATTTGTTCCCACACACGGCGCATCACGGGGGCCATTTTTTTGGAAAGGCGGCCCGCCACAATCATCACATCGGCTTGGCGCGGGCTGGCCCGAAACACTTCCGAGCCGAAACGGGCCAGATCATTGCGCCCATCGGTGGAGGACATCATTTCGATGGCGCAGCAGGCCAGCCCAAAGGTGGCGGGCCACAGCGAGTTGGCGCGGCCCCAAGACAGTAGTTTCTCGAGGGTGGTGAACAAAAACCCTTCGTTCTCGAGTTCTTGCACATCTTTGGTAAACAGATCTAGCAGTTCAGGCATACACAGCTCCGATACGCATTACTTACTTCCACGCAGGTTATTTCCACTCGAGGACACCTTTTTTAAGTACATAAAAGTAACCCACCAGCACCAACACTACAAAAGCCAAGGCTTCCCAGAAGGCAAAAACCCCCAGTTTTTTGTAGGCCACTGCCAAGGGATAGAAAAAGGCGGTTTCGATGTCGAAGACGATAAACAGCATTCCCACCAAATAAAAATGCACGGGGAAGCGCTCTTTGGAAGAACCCACGGGGTCGTTGCCCGACTCGTAGGGCATCAGTTTGATCTTGTTGCCTTTTTTGGGGCCAAGCAAAGCGCTGACCACCAGGGCCAAAACCCCGATTCCACCTGCCACCAAGAACATCAGCAGAATATTGCCGTACTCTCCCATCAGAACTCCTTTGATCGAATATGTGTGGATCTATGTGTGGATCTCATCACAAACACCGTGAACACTCGAGACGTGTGGCTTCTTAAATTCTTTACCCTATCTTTCTTTACCCTATTTTTACCATATCGAGGGCGGCGGGACAATGTGAAAGTTTTCCCTCATGCTGTGGGACAGCGTTTGGCGAGCAAAAAAATACCCTCGAGCGACCTTGATTCAGGCTCGAGGGTAAGAGGGTAAGTCTTGAGGGCGAGAGAGCGAGAGAGCGGGAAAAAGATTGGGTGGCTCGAGGGTTTCTTTTACGAATAACGAAAAACGAACGACGAATAACGACCCTAAAAACTTACTTCCAGTTGACTTCTTGCAGCCCCTTGGTGACAATTTTGCCGTTCTGGAACGCAGTATAACCGCTCGAGGTTCCAAAGCGTTTTTGGATGTTATCCACAAAATCCACCAAACCGGTAGTCAACTTGTTGCGTTGAACCAAGCTCATATTGCTCGAGCTGGTTGCCATTACGGTTTCCACCTGCTGGCGAATCTCGAGGCGGGTCATCACGGCGGGTTTGGGGCCATAGGACAGGCTCGAGAGGTTGGCGGGCATTTTGGTCATGTTGGCTTTGAAGCCTGCATCATCTGCCAAACGGGGGCCGCCCACCAAGGCGCGTTTCATATCGGCCTCGGAAAAGGCCATGATCAGGGTGCTGTTTTTGACCGCATACCAAACCCCACTGCCTTCAGAAATCAGAGAAGTGACTTCGGTTCCCTCGAGGGTGAGGGTAGCTTTGACCGGTTTACTGGCTGCGGTTTTGGGCTTGGCAATTTTTCCTGCGCCCGTGTTGCCGCTCGAGGGCAAAGCACTGCTGACATTGGCGGCCTGCTCGATAATCGCGTCAACCAATTGGGTCATACCTGCTTTGGCAGCAGTTTCGTCGGTGGTTTTAACAAAAAGTGCGGTTCCTGCCAAGGCTGCCATCGGATCGCTGGGATCGGCTTTGGCGCTCGAGGCGGTTTTAAAGCTGACCGCC
>JANYFS010000300.1 GCA_025359705.1 Deinococcales bacterium
CTCGAGGATGCGTTGGGTAGCGATGATGATGACCAAAATGACTGAGATCAGCATAAGATCAATCCCATTTCAAGCACCTCATTCACAGCACCTCAAACAAAACATGCTCGATGCTAAAACCTGGCCCCATTGCGGATAAAATGCCTTTTCCTGCGGCGGGCCGCGACTCGAGCAGATGTTTGAGTACAAATAACACCGTCGGCCCCGACATATTGCCGCACTCCCGCAATACCGCCCTCGAGTGAACCAAATCCCCAGTGTGTAGCCCCAAAACTCCCTCAAGCGCGTCTAAAATCTTGGCTCCGCCTGGGTGCATTGCAAAATGCTTCAGTTCGGATTGTAAAATCCCCCAGCTCGAGCAGGCATCCTCAAAATTCTGCGGCATCAGGCTGCGAATCAGGTGGGGAATATCTTGGGAAAGCCACACCTGCAAGCCCAAATCGGTGAGTTTGAAGCCCATTACATTTTCGGTATCGTCGATCAAAGTGCTGTGGGTGTTGTGTAAAATCACTCGAGAATCCACTCGAGAATCCACTCGAGAATCCACCTGTGCATCCACTCGAGGGCCAGAACCACTACCCAGACTCGAGGTCACATTCGAGGCACGGCCCAACACCGCAGCCGCCGCACCATCAGCAAAAAGTCCACTCGAGACGAAGTTGGCCTTGCTATAATCTTGGCGAATAAAAGTCAGTGAATTCACTTCGCTCGAGACCAGTAAAACGGGCTGTGCCAGCGACTGGGCCAGCAAAAATGCCTTACCCAAGGTGCTGGCCCCCGCCGCGCAACCCAAGCCCGCCACGGGTAGCCGAAAAATGTGCCTCGAGAGGCCCAAGCGCTGGATCAATTGGGAATCCAAACTGGGGGTGGCAAATCCCGAATTGGAGACCCAAATCACCGCCCCGATCTGATCGGGCCGTAATCCCGCCGCCTCGAGCGCTTTTTGCGCCGCAGTTACCCCCAGCTCGAGCGCTTCTTTTTTGTACAGCTCATTGCGCTCTTCTAGGCTGTGGGTTTGGGCATACCAGGCTAGGGGCATGGCAAAATACCGAAAGTCAATCGCCGCATGATCGAAAATTCCCAAATGACGCGGACTCGAGCCATATTCAGGAAAAAGCCCCGCCACCAAGTCTCGCGTTTTGCTCTGGGCAATTTGGTGCTTGGGAAGTGCAGTCTCGAGCGAAAGAAGGTGTATTTGAGTGTTCGGTACGTGGTTTGGTATGGGATGGTTTGTCGGATGGGTTGCAATATTAGGTGCAAGATGAGATGCAAGATTGAGCGCAGAATTTACCATTCGTCCCCTTGTGGTTGCTGACAATCCTCGCGGTAGACGTACTGCGAAAAGCGTTTGCGTTCACGGCTGCTCCAGTCGATATTGGGGCGTTTTTGCTCGAATGGAAGGTATCCCAAGCGGTACACCGCCATCAGCTCGAGGTCGCTGGGCAATTTAATCAGATCCTTGATCCGCTGCCACTCTTCGGGAAGCTCCATCGGGGTGCTGATAAATTGAATCCCCATTTTTAGGGTTGCCACAGTCAACCAAATGTTTTCCATGGCTGCGCCCATGCCAAAAATGCTGTAAAAGCCGCTCAGTGCCTGCGGAATGTATTCGTTTTTGTCCAGCATCACCGCCAACAACAGCGGGCTGCCCGCCACCAATTTGCGGTTGTCTTCGCCCAGTTTTTTGGGAACTCCCAAGGTTCGCATCACCTGAATACCCGCGTCACTAAATAACTGTTTGGTAAAGGGGCGCAGTGGGGCGGGTAAATGGTCGATATAAATTCCGTCTCGGCGCTCGTCCACTTCTTTTTGTGAAAAGCGAAAATATCTGCGGTATCTTTGAAAAAAGATTCCCTGATCGATCAATTGAGTCATCGAACGGCCCGAAATCTCGGCAACCTCAGCAATTTTTTCGGGAGCTTCGATCAAACAAAAGCGCCACGGTTGACTATTAAAATGGCTGGGCGCAGCGCTAGCGGCCTCCATCAAACGGCGCTGATGTTCGGGCTTGATTGGTGTGGATTGGAAATGTCCGTTGGTGGTGCGCCGACTAAGAATGGCTTCGTGCAAATCCATATCAGCCTCCATATTAAACTCCATGTGATACTCCAAAAAAAAGATAGCCCGCACCAATACCCAACGCACTGAAATAGTGATTAGACTTGCCGCCTTTGCTGCGTGGCAAAAAGGTCAAAAGTACCATACTGGGAAAGAGCGACCAAGGAATTTTTCCGTGCCATAGCTCGAGGCCTACCACCACCCCTGTCAGCACAAAAATAACCAGATAGAGCAGGTGGTGAATGATCGGATAGCGAAGTTTAAACCAACGTTTTTGCAAGCCAAACCCCAAAACCAGATTGGCACAGTAAAGCCAGATCAGGACGGTAAATAGGGTCATGGGGATGAGTATAGAACCATGAGAATGAGTATAGAACCCAATTTGGTGGGAAATCTGTAAACCTCGAGACTAAACTGGGACTGAAATGCAGACTTACATGAGACTTACATGAGACTAAAATTCCCGCTCGAGTCAGCTAAAAATCAGGGTTGGGTTGAACCTGAAGTTTAAATCTGCTCGACCAAAGGAGACACATGGGTGGTGTTCGCCAATTCAACACGGTTGCGGCCCAAGGCTTTGGCGCGGTAGAGCGCTTCATCGGCACGCACCAAAAAGCTCTCGAGGGTATCGAAGGCTTGGTGTTCGGCAACCCCAATGCTAATGGTGATGGTGATGTTTTGCCCCAAAGCAGTTTCGGAGACACTTTTGCAGATGCGGTTAGCGATCAAAGCGGCTTCCTCGAGGGTACTGGCGGGGCAAAGCGCCAAAAATTCTTCCCCACCAAAGCGGCCTACGGTATCAGTGGTACGCATGTGGGAGTTGATGTGTTGGGCCACCTGTTGCAAAACCAAATCCCCCGTGCGGTGTCCGTAGGTATCATTAATCCGCTTGAAATGATCCAAATCCATCATCATGAGGCAAACAGACTGGCCTTTATCTCTAGCCCGCGCAATTTCTTCACGAAT
>JANYFS010000495.1 GCA_025359705.1 Deinococcales bacterium
CGCATGGTGAGCTGGGTGCCTGGTTCTCCGATGGACTCGGCAGCCACCACACCCACCGCTTCACCCATGCTGACCGACTTGGCTTGCGACAAGTCGTAGCCGTAACACTGGGCGCAGACCCCTGCCCGCACCTTACAGTTGAGCGGGGTACGCACATAGACATACTCGAGGGTTTTGGCTTTGGAGGCGTTGATGATGGCCCGTACATCGTCCAGCGATAGCAAGTGTCCGGTTTCGGCATTGAGGTTTTCAATCTCGAGGTCTTGGGCGATGGCCCGACCATAGAGGCTCATCTCGAGTTCGCTGGATTTGGTGGGTCGCCATTCATGGGTACGCTCATCGAAATGACCCAAAGGGATTTCGGTGTATTCGCTGGTTCCACAGTCCTCGTCACGTACCACGATTTCGTGGGCCACATCGACCAATTTGCGGGTCAGGTAGCCCGAGTCGGCGGTACGAAGGGCGGTATCCGCCCCACCTTTCCGCGCTCCGTGGGTGCTGATGAAATACTCGAGTACGGTCAAACCCTCGCGGAAGTTGGCCTTGATCGGTACCTCGATGGTGGAACCGTCGGGTTTTGCCATCAAACCGCGCATCCCTGCCAACTGACGGATTTGCTGAGCATTACCCCGCGCCCCCGACTGCGACAGAATCCACAAGGGGTTGAAGGGAAAGTTCAGTTTGAAGTGTTCGAACACCGCTTCCTTAACTGCATCGGTGGTTTCGTTCCAGAGCTGCACCACTTGCTTGTAGCGCTCTTCTTCGGTGAGGAAACCCATGCTGGAGTTGTCTTCGATCTCCGCCAATTTTGCATCGGCTTCGTCGAGCAAGCCCTGTTTTTGGGGTGGAATCATTACATCGTCGATACCGATGGTGATGCCCGAGACGGTGGACAAGCGGAAGCCTTCGTCTTTGAGGGTGTCCAGCAAGTGTGCGGTTTTCTCGATGCCCAAATATTTAAAACATTTGAGAATCAAAGATTGCAGCTCGTTTTTCTCGTAGGCGACGTGCATGTTCACAAAGTCGTTCTCGAGGCGGGTTCCGTCGGCGGTGAGGGTTTCCATGACCAAGCGGTAAAAGCGTACCCGTCCTGCGCTGGTTTCCTCGAGCTTGCCATTCAAACGGATACTGACTTGATCTTGGAAGTCGATTTCGCCGCGCTCTACCGAAAGCAAGGCTTCGTCGGGGTTGCTGAAGATGTACTGGGCGCGACCATAGCTGGTTTCTTTGCCCATCAATTTGATGCTGCTATTGAAGCTGATTTTCCCCGCTTTGTAGGCAGTCATCAGTTCGTCTTTGCTGTGGAACTCCATGCCTTGACCTTTATGGTCGCGGCGCAGCAAGGTCAGCGCGAAAATCCCCAAGATGATGTCGCGGCTGGGCTTGACGTTGGGTTCGCCGTGGGCGGGCGATAGCAAGTTGTGCGCGGAGAGCATTTGCACCCGTGCCTCGGCTTGAGCTTGGGCCGAAAGCGGGACGTGAATCGCCATTTGGTCGCCGTCAAAGTCGGCGTTGAAGGCTTCACAGACCAAGGGGTGCAACTGGATCGACTGACCTTCCACCAGTACAGGCTCGAAGGCTTGAATCCCCAGGCGGTGCAAGGTGGGGGCGCGGTTGAGCAGCACCACTTTGTCCTCAATCACTTCCTCGAGCGCGTCCCAGACCGATTCTTTGATGTCGCGCTGGCGATCCAGCATCTTGCGGGCTTGCTTGATGTTGGTGACTTCACCCTTGTCCTCGAGGACCTTGAACAAAAACGGCTTGAACAGCTCGAGGGCCATGCGCTTAGGGACTCCACACTGATGCAAACGCAACTGTGGCCCCACCACAATCACCGAACGACCCGAGTAATCGACCCGTTTGCCCAGCAAGTTCTGGCGGAAACGGCCCTGCTTACCCCCCAACAAATCGGTCAGCGAGCGCAAAGCGCGGTCTGAACCTGGGTTGGTCACCGGCGCACCTCTGCGCCCGTTGTCGATCAGTGCATCGAGCGCTTCTTGCAGCATCCGCTTTTCGTTGCGGATGATCATATCGGGCGCACCCTGGCTCATCAACTTCTTCAGGCGGTTGTTGCGGTTGATCAAACGGCGGTACAAATCGTTCAGGTCGGAGGTGGCAAAGCGTCCGCCGTCCACCTGCACCATCGG
Organism: Deinococcales bacterium; assembly: GCA_025359705.1. Lineage (GTDB taxonomy): Bacteria > Deinococcota > Deinococci > Deinococcales > Deinococcaceae > JACMOA01. Next base: position 2,148 of record JANYFS010000495.1, read on the forward strand.
GCGCAGATCGGGGGGCATCACCGGTACGGTTTGCATGATCATGCCCGAGGGATGATTTCCCGAGGCAATAAAGCTGCGGGCCACCTCGAGGCGTTTGCGGGCTTTGGCCCGTTTGTGGCGGCTGTTGTCGCTCATCATGCCCTCGAGTTCAGCCTCGAGTACCGGTAAGTCGAGCGCATCCAAGAGTTCTTTAATCGCTTCCGCGCCCATTTTGGCTACAAAATCATAGGCTTCGATGATGCGGACTTGCTTACGCACCAAGTCGATTTCCACCCGTCCGTTGATGTCGCTTTTCAGGCTGCCCCCGTCTGCCAAATCGTCGCCAGGAGAAACCCGGTCCCCGTTGACCACCAAAGATTCATCCTGGTAAGGGTAAACCTTGGCCTTGCTGACAATGATGCTGGCGGGTTGGTGCAGGGTAATAATCCCGTCGCGGCGAGCCGTCACCTCGAGTTCCAGATCAATGGCTCCGATCAAACGGGTTCCAGCGGTGAACTCGGTGCTATCGCCGACCAGCATGTGCATGGTGGGATTGATGGGAATCGTTTCGATTTGGTCGAAATGCACCGTGGCACTAAATTCGCCCTTCTTGATTTTGACTCCATGCAGGCTCGAGATGCGTGAAACCCGTAGCAAATCACCCGCACCCGCACTGGCAATTGCGTCTCCAACCTCGAGGACTTGGCCTTCGGCAACTTCCACCGTCATGCCGTGTGGAATGTAGACGCTGCATTGAATTTCCTCTTCGGCATTGAGAATCTGCACAATCGCCGAGTCTTCGCCCAAGGCCACCACATGCACACTGCCCGCCTCGGGGGATTTAACCACCACGTCTTGGGTCAATTCGGCTACCGCTTCACCCGAACGAAATTTCTCTTGTTCGATGATGTCGCTGGCGGGCAAACTGAGTTTGACTTCAATTTGCTCTTTGTATTTCAGTTCGGCACGTCGGGGGAAGCGGTACTGAGCCAAGCCGTCCATTTTGCTGACGATATTGCCTGCCAAAACCTGACCCTTGGTCACATAGTCGCCGTCGCGGACATCGGCATCGATGCCCCCAGTCAGGGTATAGGTTTCTTGGCGACCAAAGCGCAGTTCACGGTATTCCTCATCGGTCAGCAGTTCGCTGCGTTTGAGTGGGCGACCATCTTTCATGGCATTGGTTGGATCGATCACCACAAAGCTCGAGAAGTACAACACCTTCTCGAGCGCACCCGCGCTCAAGTCCAGCAGGGTACCAATTTTAGAGGGGGTATCCTTCACAAACCAAATATGGGCGCAAGGTGAGGCCAAGTCGATATGGCCCATGCGGTAGCGGCGCACCACCGATTTGGTGACTTCCACGCCACAACGCTCACAAACCTTACCTTCAAAACGCTGGCGCTTATATTTACCGCAGGCACATTCATAATCTTTGACGGGGCCAAAGATCCGCTCGTCAAACAAACCTTCTCGCTCGGGCTTGAGGGTACGGTAGTTGATGGTTTCGGGCTTTTCAACCTCACCTGTGGACCAAGAACGAATCTTTTCGGCGCTGGCAAGTTGAATACGGACTTTACTGAATTCTTTCAAGATCGTCACCTAATAGAAGTTGTGAGAGTGAGGCATCCTCGAGTTGATGGGATACTGCTTTGATAGGACTTTGATACAACGTTGGTATGACTCTGATGGAAAAATACCGCTCGAGCTGAAAGTGATTGAAAATTATTACTAAAAATCAATCACCTTCACAAGATCAGCGCTTAGGAAGCATTCCCTCAAAAATATCAATGTTCTTGCTTTCCTTATCCAGAACCTCGACATCGAGTCCCAAGGAGTGCAGCTCTTTGACCAAAAC
>JANYFS010000531.1 GCA_025359705.1 Deinococcales bacterium
CCCCACCCGCCGCAGCGGAACCCGTTTCTCGAACTTTTCTTGAAACTCGGGGCTGGGCATCAACCGTGACCATGCGCCTTCGGTGGGAAAGGGGCCAGGCGCAATGGCATTGAGCCGAATACCATATTTGCCCCACTCTGCTGCCAAACTTTTGGTCAGGGCCACCACACCCGCCTTTGCTGCCGCCGAAGGAACCACATAGCCCGAACCACTTTGGGCATAGGTAGTGGCGATGTTCAGCACCACTCCTTTGCGCTTTTGGGCAATCCAGCGCTTACCCAGCTCGAGGGTGCAGTAAAAAGTGCCGTGCAAAACAATCCCCAAAACTGCGTCCACCGCACGGTGTGACAGGCGCTCGGTGGGCGAAACAAAATTGCCTGCGGCATTGTTCAGCAGCACATCGATATGCCCAAAATGCCCTTCCACCGCGTCCATCATCGCTTCTACAGCGGCGGGGTCGCGCACATCCACACTATGGCAAAAGACTTCACCGCCGTGTTTGGCCTGCATCTCCAGGGCGGTTTGCTGCAATACCTCGAGCCTGCGCCCCGAAATAGCGACTTTGGCCCCCAGCTCGAGAAAACGCTCCGCCATACTACGCCCCAAACCGGTACCGCCCCCCGTGACCAGCACGACTTTCCCCTCGAGCAAGTTCTCTGTAAACATGTTTTTAGCCCCTTGTGTGAAATTATTAGTCCAAGTCTAACATTTATGGCTCGAGTGGGATCAACATGCAGAAACACCCAGAAATATTCCATAAGGGACATTTAAACGGCAATACGTGTGTTACCGTTTGTTCCATGATGTATGACCTGATCATTGTGGGCGGTGGCCCTGTAGGACTAGCGGCGGCAATCGAAGCCAAACGTGCGAAGCTGAATTATGTGGTACTCGAGAAGGGCTGTGTGGTCAATGCGGTGTTTGATTACCCCACCTACATGACTTTTTTCACCACCTCCGAACTGCTCGAGATTGGCGGACACCCGATGGTCAGCGCCCGTGAAAAGCCTGACCGCAAAGAAGCCTTGCAGTATTACCGCCTGGTGACCCAGCGCGAGAATTTGAACCTGCTGCAATACCATACGGTCAACGCCATTCATCCCGCGCCAGCGGGCTTTACCCTCGAGGTGGAGCGCAAAGATGGCAGTATGGGTGCTTTTGAAGGGCGGCGGGTTTTGGTTGCCACAGGCTACTACGATAACCCACTGATGTTGGGAATTCCTGGCGAGGACGGCGAAAATGTTTCGCACTACTACACCGAGGGCCACCCTTTTTGGAACCTGAAGGTGACAGTGATGGGCGCGGGCAATTCCGCCGCCGATGCCGCGCTGGATTTGTACCGCCAAGGGGCCAAGGTGACGATGGTGGTTCGCGCTCCACACCTGAAAAACACCATCAAATATTGGGTCAAGCCCGATTTGGAAAATCGGATTAAAGAAGGTTCGATCACCGCGCACTTTAATAGCACGGTGCAAGAAATTTTGGATGATCGCGTAAGGGTACAGACCGAGGGAGGCGAAACCTGGGAACTCGAGACGGATTTCACCTTTGCCCTGACCGGATACCGCCCCAACATCGCACTGCTCGAGGGGGCGGGGGTGCATTTGGGTGAAGACTTGGTGGCCCAGATGAATGAGCATTTTGAAACCAATGTACAAGGGTTATTTATCTGTGGTTCGGCGGGGTTTGGCACCCGCACCAATCAGGTTTTTATCGAAAACGGGCGTGACCATGCTTTAATTGCAGTCAAAGAGATTGTGGCTCAGCTCGAGTGGCAGGAATTGCGGGTTTAAGGTGTTTAAATCTTAAAACTGAGCGTCTGGCTTCCTTGCAAGCTGGTGATGGCATCGGTGTTCCAAAACAAAACCCGCTTACCCTCGCGCAAAATCTCGAGGGAACCTAGCGGCAGCGACGAACCAAAATCTTTGCTCCAATGCACCAGCAGGGTATTGGTTCCTGGTTTGAAGGAACGCAAAAACCGCCCGCTCGAGCCTGCGTAGTCGCCCAAAGACAGGTCATTGAGCTTCAGGCCCAGCAAGCCACCCGACATTTTGACATTCAAACGCACTTCTGGCGGAATGACCACCGCCACATTAGGGTTTTTGGAAGCCAGTAAATTGCGGTTGGCCTCGAGTACCACCGAAAAGCGCATATCACCTTGATCGGGTTGTTTGGTCTCATCGAAGGGATAACTGAACAAAACCTCACCTTCACTCGAGCGGATCGAAACATCTCCAGATTGATTCAAGCCCTGCCAACGAATTCGCACGGTATTGTTGCCCGCTTTAAGTCGGCTGGAAATATCTTGCAAATTGATTCGGGTGGCATTGTGGTATTCGGCAGCTACATCTTGATTGATCCACAGGGTCAAATGGTTGGCGACAGGAGCAATCTTGAGGGTATACGGAGCCTCGAGTTGGGCGCTACTCTGCGAAAAAACCAGAGCGCCTACTCCGATCACTACAGATTTACCCCAACTTCCCCAGCTCACCCTTGGTTTTGCGACCTGTTGCATGAATGTAAACTATAGAGAGTTGCTACAGTGGCAATGTGTGGACAAGCTAAAGAGATACCGAGACGAGCTTTATTCTTTGTTGAGGCTCGAGATTTGAGGCTCGAGTGTTAAGCGTTAAGCGTGGCGGAAAATAGTGGGCAAGCACAAAAAATATCCCCCGCTCGAGTGGGGGATATTTATCTGTTTGTTATTCAATAACACATTCACTCAACGTTTGGGCGCAGCCACATCCACTTGGATGCGTTCTTTATGATCTCCTGCGGCCCGTGCAACGGTGCGAATTGCTTGAATAATCCGCCCCTGACGACCAATAACCCGTCCTTCTTCGCCGATGGCGACATGAATAAAATAGGTTACTTCGGAGCCACGTTTGTGGGTGATCCGAACAGCATCGGGATCATCCACCACACTTGCCGCCAAATAGCGGATCAGTTCCGAAAGATCGCTTAGAGGCATCTGGCGTAGTCCTTAATCGGCAGCAGCGACAGCGGCAACA
>JANYFS010000543.1 GCA_025359705.1 Deinococcales bacterium
GGCCCCGCAAACCATTGCCAGAACCGTATGTGGCAAGTCCTTTGGTGGAAAGTTTAATGGAACAGAGCATGATGCAACAAGGTATCTCTGGATTGGGTCTCGAGCGGATTAAACTCGAGCGCTCAATCACTTGGAACTTAATCTTCATCCCGCTTGGCGCATTGGTTTTTCACAGCTTTCGAGTTCTACTGTTTACTCCCGATGCCGAACATAATCAAGTAGATGAAATTATCTTATCAGTAGCCCTAGCTATAATCACAGCCATTATTAGCCTTTTATTCAAGCCTGCCCGTCGTATTATCACAGGACTATGTATTGGTTTTTGGGTTGCCCAACACTTCATTGGTTCGTGGTCAGGAATTGCCGCCTTGCTTGCACTGGCCTTTCTGCTTGCGGCAAATATGGCCCAAACCATTGCTACGCAGCGTGAAACCTAAAAATACAAGGGCCAATCTCGAGGGTTTAGAGCGTTTTACAGAGTAATGAACACATAAATTGCCCTGCTTATAATTTATCTGTCTAAAACACAATATTTATGATCACGCCTTAACGAATAACGGAAAACATATAACTACTCTAAGTCTCGAGCGAAGGCGCATCTTCTTCAGGAAAATCCAAACGACCTTTCCACCATTTGACCATACGCTGGGTCATGCGCTCGTACCAACTGGGGGCAAAGTGGGCCGCAAAGTCTAAAGTAGCTTGCTGGCTGCCCACATCCGCGCCATATTGCTCGGTCAGGAAATAGCGGTGGGTCATGATCCACAAATAAAGGTCTGCCTCGGTGCGCCCAGGAAACTTGTTCAGGATGTGGTATTTCTGGATTTCCTCCACCACTACCCAATACTGGGTATCGTACCAAGATACCACCGCTTCTTCCCAGCCGACATCGCGTTGCAAATTTTGACCCTCAAAATATTGGTGGGTACGAATATGATCCAAAATGAAATCGTAGCGCCCCATCGCACTAAACACAATCGGCGAATGATCAGGGCGCACCACATCCAATTTCGTCAGCTCGAGGAAATCGGCGTATTCGCCTTTCAAAATAATGTCCCGCAGGGTATCACCCTCTTCGGGAGAAATTTTTACGTCCAGCTCAATAATTTCCGCGTCGATAAATTTTTGATTCTGGCGGCGAGCCACACTGACCCGGTGGTTGCCATCCTTGACAAAATAGGCATCCCCCGCTTTATAAACCTGAATGGCGGGCAGCTCGCGGCCCTGCAATTGGGCATTGCGAATGTTGATCCAGCGCTCGTCTAGGTAATCTTGACGGGGTAAGAAATGCTGGTCAAATTCGCTGTAGCGGTCTACACTGCCAATAATTGCCTCGATGGGAATCGGGTGAACACCCCGGTAACGTTCAGAGCGGGGGTGCAGATGGCGTACCCAATCGAAGGGAAGCAATTGGTTTTCTTCGCCGCGTATGACCGACGCAATGTTTCTCAGCAGGGCTTTACGCCGTGCCAATTCCACATCCACTCGAGCCATGCTTTTGGTTTCCATTGCTTCCTCGCCTACCTTTTTGTAGTGCCGCTGTAGTACCACTGTAGTGCCGCTATCCGAGCTTTATAAAGTGCATGTCATCCCGAACACACCAACTTCCCAGCTCGAGTTTATTTTACCCCGATGTGCGGGGGCAAACGTCTCGCTAAAAACATTCTTGAATGATGCTCGAAGATGCTCGAGGGATGTTCCGTTCATGCTCGAGTTACGTTATAGCTGTGCGAACCACTTTAGATTCTGTTCTGTAATAACCCATACCACTCGCCCAGTCTAACGCGTTAAAGTGAGGGTGATATTTGGGGAGGATTTATGTTGAGTCGCTTTTTTCGCAAACCCGAAGGCAATGAGCGTGTCCCCAAGGGGCAAACCGTCACTGAGCGTTTTCCGGTACTGACCTACGGCCCCGTCCCACACCTCGAGTCGCAAAGCGTGACTTTGCGGGTGTGGGGAGCCTGCACCCCCAGAGAGTTTTCTTGGGATGAGCTGATGAAAATGCCGATGAGTACCCAAACCTACGACATCCACTGTGTAACCCACTGGAGCAAATTGGGAACCACTTGGACGGGTATCCCGATTTTGGAGCTAATGAAGCAGATTCAACTCGAGGAACGGGCCAAATATGTGAGTATTCACTCTTTTGGCGGCTACACCACCAACCTCGAGCTAGCCGATTTACTCCGCCCCGAAAACCTACTTGCGCCCACTTTTGAAGGTCTTCCCCTCGAGCGCGAACACGGCGGCCCGCTGCGATTGGTGGTTCCGCATCTGTATTTCTGGAAAAGTGCCAAATGGATCAGCGGCCTAGAATTCCTCGAGTACGAATCTTTGGGCTTTTGGGAACGAAATGGCTATCACCGTCGGGGTGATCCCTTTTTGGAAGAGCGCTACAGCGACGATTAGGATGTATTATTGATTTTGGGAATAGTTAAGAAAGAGTCAAGAAATAAATGGTGTGACTCGAGCTTTTTCTTAACTCATACCTTCAAGTGAAACTCATTAAAGTTTATTAAGGTGCTGCCCCAAAAGGAGTCAGCACAGGTGTTATAGGCGGGTCGGTTAAACGAATTCCTAATCGGCTTCCAAAAGAGAAACCCCAGCAAAAATTATCTGACCCACACAACGGTTTTAAATTAGGAACATTGGCAATTTGATAATACGGCGAAATCCCCCCCTCGAGGTCAAACTCGAGCGGGCGGAAAGTGGTAGGGATAAACCAGCGATAGCCGCCCGTCAGGTGCATTCCATATCCCGAAAGTGCCAAGCCATTAAAGTAATTGGCTTTCAGCGAAACAAAAAAGCCCTTTAGTTCTTCCTCGGTATAGATCCGCGTGCCAACACCCGCATAAAATGCGTTTCCGACATAGCCCAGACCCGCGATCCCGCTGATTTTGTTGGTAAAAGCAACCTCGCCGTCCAGCGCAATCGGGCCATATCCTGTACCCAGATTGATCAGCGAATTACCCCAACCAGAACCGACTCCTACACTGGCGGCTCGAGCCATTGGGCTAGCAATCGTCAGTATTCCCAAAGAAAATCCCAGGCTCAGCAGCACCTTTAACCATTTAAGCATGGGTCTATTCTATTTCTATTTCCATTTCGGTGGCAGGGTTGTATTTTGGATTTCTATTTTGGATTTCTATTTTGGCTCGAGTGGCCCAAAATCCCGCTCGAGCCGATTTCGCAGCCCCCTATCTGCATGGGGATGCCCAAATAAACGTGCCGCGTCCCCTCGAGACTGCACCACTTTGAACAACCGCTCGAGCTGATCAGCCGTCAAATTCAGTTCGGCAAAAAGTTTAGGATGGGTCTGCTCGAGGCGTTTGGCTCCCCGCTCGAGGGCCACCACTGCCAACTCCGCTTGCCAAGGATTTCCCGCATGATTGGAAGCACTCATGGGGATAGTTTACCGCTCGAGTTGATGACACAGGTTTACAGTTTGCAGCACACAAGAAACATCTTAGAAATACGTCTACATTTCAGACTAATTTGAGATCAGAAAGGCGCAGTAGTTTACCTTTTTCATCAAGTACCTGACGTACAATGTGCGCTATGCCCAATACAACCCCCGAAATCCTGCCGCTCAAATTGCAAAACGTGATCAAAATGTTTGCCGCCAGCCCCAAGGCGCTGCGCCTGCAAGCCTTGCTCGAGTTCTCCAAAAAAGTGCCACCCCTGCCCGCCAAATATGCCGATAACCGCGAAGGTCTCGAGCAGGTTCACGAATGCCAAAGCCCTTTTTTCTTGGCTTCGGAAGTGAACGATGGCAAGGTCAGCCTATTTTTTGAAGCTCCCCCCGAAGCCCCCACCGTGCGCGGCTTTGCGGGCATTTTGCTCGAGGGTCTGAACGGAGCCACTCCACTCGAGGTGCTGAACGTTCCCGACGACTTTTATACCAATATGGGCCTGTCCGAATTGATCACCCCCATGCGGTTGCGGGGCATGAATGCCATTTTGCAGCGCCTGAAACATCAAATGCGGGTGGCAGGATATGGCCTCAGCACATCACAGGCGTAAACTTTAAATTATGGATACTTCCGTTTTGCAACCTCCTGCGGCTACGGTCATTCCAACCCTTCCCTTGCCCCAAACTCGCCCAGCAGCTCCCAAAGTGTCGCTTTTTCTGTGGAAAAACCTGCATTGCGAAGCCAGTGACAACAACACAAATACCTTCCTCTCGAGCCTACTTACTCGAGTGATCCTCAACCACTCGAGCCTAGCCCAAGCCATGTCCGAATTGCTCTCTAGCAAACTGGCAACCCTAGATCTACCCGCAAACTTGCTGTACCCCGTGCTACTCGAGTCGCTGAGCAAACCCCACATCCTCGAGGCACTCTGTCACGACCTCAAAGCAGTGCGGGAACGCGACCCCGCCTCTTCCAATTACCTGAATGCCTTTTTGTTTTTCAAAGGTTTCCACGCCCTACAAACCCATCGTGTGGCCCATGACCTTTGGACACAGGGCCGCACCCTCGAGGCACTGTTTTTGCAAAGTCAAAGCTCGAGCGTGTTTGGCGTAGACATTCACCCCGCCGCGCCCATCGGCAAAGGCATCATGTTCGACCACGCCACGGGCATTGTGATCGGTGAAACCGCCGTAATCGAAGATAATGTGTCGATTTTGCACGGGGTCACTTTGGGCGGCACAGGCAAACAAAACCACGACCGCCACCCCAAAGTCCGCTCGGGGGTGCTGATTGGTGCGGGAGCCAAAATTTTAGGTAACATCGAAATCGGTCAAAACGCCAAAGTTGGAGCAGGTAGCGTGGTGCTGCGCCCCGTCCGCCCCTGCACCAGCGTAGCAGGTTCACCTGCCAAAGAAATTGGCAACTGCAAAGAGAAAATCCCCGCCCTCGAGATGATTCAGGAGTTTGATCCAGCTATTTAAGTGGGTAAGAGCGTAAGAAACTGCTTGAGCTAATCATCTATTTCTTCAACGAATAGCGAATAACGAGCAACGCACAACGAATAACGGATAACGAAACATTACAAGAAACACAACCCAAAACGGACACCACTCCACAGGAGATCCACATGGCGCTATACCAAGATAACTCGCTCAGCATCGGCAATACTCCTCTCGTTCGGCTCAACCGCATTGGCAACGGCAACATCTACGCCAAGCTCGAGGCCAGAAATCCTTTGGGCAGTGTGAAGTGTCGCATTGGGGCCAGCATGATTTGGGAGGCCGAGCAAGCGGGCATTCTGAAAGAAGGCATAACTTTGGTGGAACCCACCAGCGGAAATACAGGTATCGGTTTGGCTTTTGTCGCGGCAGCACGGGGTTACAAATTGATTCTAACCATGCCCTCGAGCATGTCCCTCGAGCGGCGTAAATTGCTCAAGGCACTCGGTGCCGATCTGGTATTGACCGAGCCTCCCAAGGGTATGAAAGGCGCAATCGCCAAAGCCGCCGAAATTGTGGCCTCCGACCCCAGCAAATATGTCATGCTGCAACAGTTCGAGAACCCCGCCAACCCCAGCATCCACGAAAAAACCACTGGCCCCGAAATTTGGACCGATACCGAAGGTAAAATTGATATTTTTGTGGGCGGAGTTGGCACGGGCGGAACCATTACAGGGGTCTCGAGGTACATCAAAAACACCCAAGGCAAAGCTATTCTCAGCGTGGCAGTGGAACCCATCTCGAGTCCGGTGATCAGCCAAACCCTAGCGGGCGACGAAGTAAAACCATCTCCCCACAAAATCCAAGGCATTGGCGCGGGCTTTGTGCCTGGCAACTTGGACCTGAGCCTAATTGACCGCGTGGAGCAAGTCACCGATGCCGAATCCATCGAAATGGCCCG
>JANYFS010000556.1 GCA_025359705.1 Deinococcales bacterium
TTTTTGGGGAACACATCCACTGGTAAAGTTGCACATATCTTCTCTAATCGGTTCTACAGGAATATCCTGAATGGTCAGATCCATTTTGGCAGTAGTGTAAGGTAACCAAGTCACTTTTGCCATATACATCCGAATGTTATCCGTAGCAAATCCCAAACCATCATAGGAAGCATCCATCAAGAAAGGATAAGGGGTATTGATGGGAGGAACTTGTGAAACTAAACCTTTGGAGTTGGTTTTGGTATAGCCACCTGCGGCAATATTGGTGGGAACCACCGCATAGTTGAAGCTGCCATCTGGGTTTTGAGCAGGCAAACGCTTGGTTACATAAGAAGTGGGCAAACCACTGAGCATTAGGTTTTTATTGACCGCAGCCAGTACAACCCCATTAAACCCGGGTTCAAACATATTAAAGCTCATGTAATAACCATCACGCCAAACCCCAATTTTGGGATAATCGTTGGCAGTGATATTAAAGGGGCCAGCTACAGGTAAAGCATATTGCCAATACGCACCCGTAGGATCGGAGGTTTTGGAAATCGCCACACATTCATAGGCGGTGGTCAGATCGGTGGGGTCGGTGGGAGAAACGACAGAGGTCGTATTGAAAATATTTTTGACGGGTTCATCTTCGATTTCAATCGGGCTGGCACCCCCTGCAAAACGCATTTGGGTAATCAACCAGCGGTCTACCAAATGGTCATAAACTACAATAGGATCACCTGTGCCATCGGCGCAAGCAGGAATCGTGCTAAAGAAGTCATTCAGCGATTTGGCGGGTGAAAACAGGGGCGCACCTGTAGTTTTGTTGAACACCTGTACCGACACATTGGTGGCCTGCACAAAGTGGTTTGGCCCCACTTCACCTGTGGTATCGGGAGGATAATATCCGCCTGATTCTCTGATGCTTAGCCCCTCGAACACATTACCCAAAGCGGGTGTAGGGGTGGCGTTGGTAGCGGGCAGCAGGGCTTGCGAAGAAAGCAAATTTTTGCTCGAGCGAACCCCTTGGCTAGTGGGTTTGAAGGTGTTGGAGCTTGCCTTAACCCGTATTTGATCGGTCAGGGGAACTCCTGCGGCTTGGGATAACGGAAGTGAGGAGACCGCAGGGATCAGGGTATTTTGATCGACGGGGGCTTGGTTATTCCCGCAGGAAGCCAGAAGGGATGCGGTGATGACGAGCAAGGATACATGCTGTAACTTCATGTGTGATGCCTCCAAGGAAGGGTGGTGATATGCGCTCGAGTGAACTATACAGGTTTGTGCCGATTTGATGAAATAACCGTGATTACAGAAAGTTTATGCCTTTGCAGAGGGTGATGCAACTCGAGCGATCCTCGAGCCAAACTTGAGGGGGTTATTTCTGTGCCTATTTTCTTCTGTGCCTACCTGATGCCTAAACGCAGCTCGAGCGTGGCTATGTTTACTTTTCTCGAGGCTTTAATCAGCTTTTTTCGGCAATAGTAAGAGCTATGAATCTGCGCCTGTTGACCCGCTCGAGCCTGTTGCTGATTGGTTTTTCTCAAATTTCTCAGGCCCAACCCGCCGCCATGCCGCCCGTATTGCAACCGCCCGTTAAGGTGCTGGATTGCCCCACGGTCAAACCCGCCCTGCTCGAGGGAAACCGCGCTTTTGCCTTCGATGTATTCGCGCAAATCCAGCAAAAGAATGCGGGCAAAAACCTAATGATCTCCCCCTCGAGTCTAGGTTTGGCTTTGCAAATGCTGCGTGAAGGGGCCACGGGCGCGACTGCTACCGAAATGACCACTGCGCTAAAACTAAAAGGGGTTACGTCGCTCTATAAAGCCAATCTCGAGCTAAGTAAAGCTCTCGAGTGCAATAAAGGGGAGGCTAGGCTGGATATTGCCAATTCGCTTTGGATTGATGATGCCTTGCCTGTGATGCCTAGTTATACCCGCACTTTGCAAACCTATTACCGCGCCGAAGTGAAAAACCGCGACTTACAAAATACCGCGACCAGTAACGAGATCAATGCTTGGGCCAGCAACAAGACTCAGGGCCGTATTTCACAAATTGTTCCGCCCAACAGCAGCTTGGGTGACGATGCCAAAATGCTGCTGATGAACGCGGTTTACTTTAAAGGAAGTTGGGCCAAAGCCTTTGATAAAGCCAAGACGCAGAAAAAAGATTTCTATGCGGCAAACAGCATTATCAAACAAGTGGATACCATGAGCAAGCAATTCTCGAGCCTGCCCTATTTTGAAAACGACGACTTTCAAATGGTGCGGATGCCCTATAAAAGTAGCGAATTGGCAATGTACATCATGCTCCCCCGCCAAGACGACCAGCTCGAGGGGATGCTTGCCAAATTAAACCCGCAGAATTGGAAGCAATGGACGGATGCGGTAGCTCTGCGCGAAGGGTATCTCGAGCTACCCCGTTTTAAATTTGAAGGGGATTACGATTTAAATAGCACACTCTCGAGCTTGGGGATGTCCAAGATGTTTGAAGTAGGCAAAGACTTTTCCCGCATTACTGATCCCAAAAAAGCGTTGCTGGGAGTTTCGGGTGTGCGTCAAAAAACCTTTATCGAAGTCAATGAAGAGGGCAGTGAAGCGGCTGCGGTAACTTCTATTTTGCTGCGAACCACTAGCGTCAACCCCAACCAACCCGTACCCTTTGAATTTATTGCCAATCACCCTTTCTTCTTTGCCATATCGGACACCTCGAGCGGGAGTTTGCTGTTTATGGGTGTGGTGAACGAGCCTTAATTTGTTCTTCTTTACTCGTTTTAAAACAACAACCCCCGCTACACTCGAGCGGGGGTTGTTTTATTTTGCTCGAGGGAAAAAGATTAGCGCTCGAGTTCTGGAGGTAATTCTATTGGTCCTTTTTCGGTAATGCTGGCCCAGATATTCAAACACTCGGGGTCGAAATGGGTTCCTGCTCCCTCGAGCAGAAAATCCCGCGCCCGAAAGTGATCCCAAGGTTCGCGGTAAGAGCGCTTGGAGGTGAGCGCATCGTAGACATCGGCAATGGCGGTGATGCGGGCCAGCAGCGGGATGTTTGCGCCCGCCAAATGGTCGGGATAGCCCGTGCCGTCCCATTTTTCATGATGGTGACGGATCACCTCGAGTTCTTCGGGCATGAATCCAAAACGGCTGCAATACATCCAACCTGCCACGGGGTGCTGCTCGATGATCTGGCGCTCGTCTGGATCGAGCTTGCCTGGTTTATTGAGGATGGCGTAGGGAATCTCGAGCTTGCCGATGTCGTGAACCACCCCCGCTTGGGCCAGAATCCGCAGTTTTTCTGGGGAAAGCGACATGGCCTTCCCCAGCTCGAGGGCATAGAGGGCCACGCGGTAGTTGTGACCTCCTGTGTAGGGGTCGTGTTTTTCGGTCAGCTCGAGCAGTTCTCGGATGTGTGGGGAAATCGCAGACTCGAGGCGGGCCACAGGGTCAGGGTTCCAATGCCCCCCGATGATCACCGCTAAAGAAGCCTTGCGCCCATAAAGTTGATACAAACCAACCAAAACCCCACCAATTGCCAGCAAAAATAAAACATGGTATTCCCACCATGCCAAAGACCAGGTGGGGGACAGCCAAATGGTCAGCATCGAGATCATCAGCCAAATAGCGGCGGCAAACAGGGCAAAATGCAAAGTTATACGGGTATAGCGGTAGGATTGTAAGAACCTCCAAGCGGCTACTCCTGCAAAACTGAGGGTGAGCAGGGCAACAAAAGGAAAAACGGGAAAGGTAAAAACCTGAAGGGCATCTGCGACGTTTGGCATGGACAGCAATAGGGCATCGAAGGCCAACACACCCGCTGTCCACGTCCACAGCAATAGGGTGGCTCGAGGGGCCAACCAACGCATGATCGGCAGGTGCGGGTCTAGGCTCGAGAGGGCCAACCAAAAACAGGGAAACAACAAACTGAGTACCGCCGCCACCCCAGAAATTTGGGTATTACCGTAAATATAACCTGGTGTGGCAATACCGTGCATCGCAAAAATGATCCCCAAAGAGATAAAAGCCAGCGCCAACAAAACCACTTGCAGATTGCGAAGCCGAATTCCTGCCACCCCTACAATCAAAGAAACCACCCCCGCCAGCAGTGAGGCAATGCTGACGATATAAAAATGCTGGGCAATGGTATGAACATGGTGTGGCACATCCGAATAACCGACCAGCAGAAAAATCAAAATTGCCAGCGGAATAACCCCTACCAACACCGCAGGTACGAAGGAAAAAGGCCGATGCTCGAGGGTGAGTTGGGATGTGGTCATGGTGCTTTTATTATGTGGGTTTTTGTGGCGTTGGTGTCACTTCGCTCGCTGGCGCTCGAGAGCGTAAGAGGGTAAGAGATTATGAAAAAGCAAATGAGATTAGGTTTTACCCCAATCCCATTTGCTCGAGCGCTCATTTTAATTAAAAACCCAATTTATCTTGACTCTAAAGCATTATCTTATAGGTCTGTTTGCTGTAACGAATAACTTTACTTAGTTCCTACGGTAATATTGGCGACCAAAACCACGGTATCACCGCGCTGTTCCACAATAATTTCGGGGGTTTCGCTGCCTGTGCCGTCGGGGAAGTAGCGCCGTACTACTTCGAGCAGATCGTTGCGGAGCGCTTCGACTTTGCCTGGAGGAATGTTGGCGCGGTCATAGGACAGCACCAAATTGAGGCGGTTTTTCAGAGTCTCTTTGCTGGCTTCGATTGCCTGCTCTTTACTGTTGCCAAACAGTCGATCCAGCCAGCCCATTATTTCCCTCCAAACAGCCGTTTGAGGCTTGCCATAAAGCCTTTTTCTGGCTCGGGTTCGGGATCGAGGTTCATAAAGGGTACGTCTTTGCCTTGAATCCGCATCACGGTATTCATAAAGGCCAGTCCTGCACGGCTGTCCGACAGCACCGCAGGTACGCCAATATTGGTGGAAACCAAAATGCGCTCGTCTTCGGGGATGATGCCAATCGGTTTGATATTGAGGATTTCCACCACATCCGATACCGAAAGCATGTTGCCTTCTTTGACCATTTGTGGGCGCAAACGGTTGATGATCAAACGGATTTCCCGCACTTCACCCGCCTCGAGCAGCCCAATAATGCGGTCTGCATCACGCACGCTCGAGACTTCGGGGTTGACCACCACGAGGCCACCTTGCGCGGGCGACATGGCGGTTTTGAATCCCGACTCGATGCCCGCAGGCGAGTCGATGATCACGCGGTCAAAGCCTTGTTCCTCGATCAAAATATTGACCGCCCATTTCATTTTTTCGATGTTCAGGGCTTCTTTGTCGCGGGTTTGTGAGGCGGGCAGCAAGAACAAATTTTCTACACGCTTATCTCGAATCAGTGCCTGACCGATTTTGCATTTGCCCTCGATCACGTCGATCAAATCGAAGACCACTCGAGACTCGAGGCCCATCACCACATCCAAGTTACGAAGGCCCACATCCACGTCGATTACGGCGACTTTTTCGCCTAGTTTGGCAAGGCCAACCCCGATATTAGCAGTGGTGGTGGTTTTGCCCACCCC
>JANYFS010000311.1 GCA_025359705.1 Deinococcales bacterium
TGGATTTGGTGCGGCCCCATCAGTGAAGTTTCAAAGGTGATGGAATGGTGGGCAGTCTGCAAAATAACCCTCGAGCCAGACATCCCCAAAGATTCCCCCGAAACCCGCAGCTCGAAGCCCAAACGCT
Organism: Deinococcales bacterium; assembly: GCA_025359705.1. Lineage (GTDB taxonomy): Bacteria > Deinococcota > Deinococci > Deinococcales > Deinococcaceae > JACMOA01. The sequence continues at coordinate 128 of JANYFS010000311.1, forward strand.
GCAAGGTGGCCCCTTTATGTTGGGCTTGCCGCTCGAGTTCCGCCAATCCTTCACCCGTAGCCCCTGTGATGCACACTTTGCCAAACCGCATAATTCCCGCTTTTTCAAAGGCAATTTTCCCCAGAGTGTTTCCCAAAATCGCCATATGATCCAAGGCAATGTTGCTGATGATGCACAACTCTGGCTCGAGAGCATTGGTGGCATCAAAACGCCCTCCCAAACCAACCTCCATGATGGCCCACTCCACTTTGGCTTCTGCAAAAAGCAGACAGGAGAGCGCAGTAATGATCTCGAAAAAACTGGCCCCACACTGCTCGGCAAAGGGGCCAACCCGCTCGAGGGCCGCTTGGATGTGGGCAGTGGGCAGCATTTCGCCGTTCACCACAAAGCGCTCGGCAAAGTAGGTCAGGTGTGGACTGGTAAACAGCCCCGTAATTTGGCCCGCGCTGTGCAAAATCCGCTCGAGGGTGGCAGCAGTAGACCCCTTCCCATTGGTTCCACCCACCAGCACCGTTTTAAAGTGGTCTTGAGGCCGCCCTAGCAGCTCGAGCAGTTGGGTGATGCGCTCGAGGCCGAGGTTCCAGTTTTGCCGTGCGTAAAGCCACTCTAGGGTGTAGGGCATGAGGTTCCTTTGTTGCGTATTTGTTTTTTGGCACTCGAGGTGAATACATTTCAGGAATACACGTTTCAGATTGAAATTAGATTCGCCCGCAGGTTATCGTAAGATCGATCAATAATGCAAAAGCAAAAAAATCACCCTCTCGAGTGATCTTCTCAACTGCTTATTCTTGCTTATTTCTTCTTGGTCGAGGCGGCGAGATTTGAACTCACGACCCCTACCACCCCAAGGTAGTACGCTACCAGGCTGCGCTACGCCTCGACATTTGTGTTGTGTTGTTCATGCGCTGTGGTTTAAGGTTTTTGGCTCAAACGGGGTTGCTCACAGGCGAACAAGATGTTACCTAAAAGTTTGGCAAAAAGCAAGTGGGTCAAAATGCTTAGTATCAAAATGGTGGTGTAATATACTTAGCAAATGACTGCGATCCAAACCCCTGCCCACAGCTCTCAACGGCCCAATGTTGATTCCGATGCTGATTCCAGCGCCAATTCCAGCTCGAGCCTCGAGGTCAATCCTAGCGTTGAGACGGTTGCCGAGCGCTACGCCTATAAATTTGCACGAGAAGGGATCACCTTCGATGATGTGCTGCTCCTGCCCCGCTATTCCGAGATTTTGCCCCCCGATATCAACCTCGAGACCCAACTGACCCGCAAAATTCGTTTGAATATCCCATTGATGTCCGCACCAATGGATACCGTGACCGAGAGTGCAATGGCAGTGGCGATGGCACGTGAAGGGGGTATTGGGATCATTCACAAAAATATGCCCCTCGAGCGGCAGGCCGATATGGTTCGCAAGGTCAAACGCAATGAAGTGGGTATGATCACCGATCCGATCACCTTGCCCGTTCATGCCACGGTGGGTCAAGCCGACGCTTTGATGGGCGAGTACCGCATTTCGGGTGTGCCTGTAGTGGCAGAAAACGGTTTGCTACTCGGTATTGTCACCAACCGCGATTTGCGTTTTGTCACCGATATGTCGCTGACTTTGGGCGAAGTGATGACCAAAGAAAACCTGATCACGGTTCCTTTGGGCTTTACCTTGGCAGATGCCGAGGCCGAGTTTAAAAAGCACCGCATTGAAAAATTACTGGTGGTGGATGGGGATTACAAACTCACGGGTTTGATCACCATCAAAGACATCATGAAGAAAATCAAATACCCACGGGCTGCCAAAGATGCTTTGGGACGCTTGCTGGTGGGGGCTGCCATCGGGGTAGGTGCGGATCTGCTCGAGCGGGCCAGCGCTTTGGTGCAGGCGGGCGCGGATGTGCTGGTGCTGGACAGCGCTCACGGTCACTCGAGGGGAATTCTCGAGGCATTGCGTCGGGTGAAGGGGGAACTCGAGGTGGAAGTGATTGCGGGCAATATTGCCACCACCGAAGGAGCCGAAGCCCTGATCAAAGCCGGTGCAGACGGGGTTAAGGTTGGGATTGGCCCCGGGTCAATATGCACAACCAGAATCGTAACAGGGGTGGGTGCGCCGCAAATCAGCGCGGTATTTGAAGCCTCGCAGGTTGCCGAAAGCTACGGTGTGCCAATCATTGCCGATGGGGGCATCAAGCAAACAGGAGACGTACCTAAGGCACTTGCCGCAGGGGGCAGTGTGGTGATGGTGGGTTCGATGCTGGCAGGCACCGACGAGGCTCCTGGCGAGACCATCTTGCGCGATGGTCGCCGCTTTAAAACCTACCGAGGCATGGGCAGTATGGGGGCGATGGATCAGGGCAGTTCTGACCGCTATTTTCAGTCGGGAACCCGCAAATTTGTACCCGAAGGCATCGAGGGCATTGTGGCCTACAAAGGCAGTGTCAGCGAAGTAATTTACCAAATGGTGGGCGGTTTGCGCTCGAGCATGGGTTACTGCGGAACCCCCGACATCTCGAGCCTGCGCCGTGATGCCCAGTTTGTGCGGATCACGGGGGCAGGTCTGATCGAGTCGCACCCGCACGATGTGACCATCACCAAAGAAGCACCGAATTACAGCAAATAAGGTCATGCACAGGATCATGCTTGAAACTGCCGCTCGAGTTTGTTTTGGCGCTGCACACCGATCAGCTTAAAAGTTGGTGTTGGGCGCTCGAGTCATGGTTTTATCGAGTCATGGTTTTAGTGTACGGCTTGCGTTCTACTCATTCAGGCCAAAGACATACTCGGGTTGGGCCTGCACTTGAGGGGCTGGGCTGAGCAATTTGAGCGAAATGCGGGGATTGAACTGCTCGTCGTGCAGCAAGCGCTGGATCACATGACGGGCCAAGCGGTAGGCTGCCAAGGACTCTTCCTCAAAGTAGAGGGTTTCCTCCAGCATACTGAGTTCGATCAGACACCAGCCGAAGGTCTGCGAGAAAATCAAATCAACGCGCAGATAGTCGGGGGTGGTCTCGATCAGCTCGGACATTTTGGCAAATAAAAGCTCACCCAGAGCAATGGCTGCTGGGTCGGGGTTGCGGAAGCGCTCCACGGTACCGCCGTAATCGGATTGCACCCGAAACTCGCGCTCGAGGTCGGATTCTTCGCTGGCGGGGGGTTTCTTCAGTACGGCATGGCTGAACCGACCCGCAATGTAAATCATGCTGAGTTCGCCCTCAAACACTCCTGGTTCGAAGGGTTGTACCAGTAAGCTCTCTTGCCGCAAACGTCGCGGAATGGACTCGAGCATTCCTACCAAATCATGTTTTTCCACACCCACAGCGTTACAACCAATGCGGGGTTTGATGATGAAATGCCCCCCCTGCTCGAGATTGAGTGGAGCCAACGAAGCAGGATGGAAGCTACTCCCTGCATTCAAGTAGACCGTGGGCAAAGTGGCTTCGCGGAACAAGCGCAAGTAAAACTTATCCAAGCCCCAGAGCATCAGCCGAGCCGAGTTGAATACCGGAATGTCACTCTGCTCGAGACTATTCAGGTAATGCTCAAAGCGCTGTGCAAGCACAGGGGAATCCGCCAAATCCCAAGCTGAACGCATGAGTAAGGCATCGAGATCTAGAGCGGCCTCGATGCCATGATGCCAGTTGACTTCCACTACTTTGCAGCCCTGCTCCTGAAGTGCGGCGATGAGCAGCGCATCATCGGGTGCGAACGGCGTTTCGTTGTTGCCAATAAAACCAATTTTAAAACCACGTTTTCCACTCGAGCAAGGGGGGACGATGCGTTGAGAAAGCGAGATGGGAGTTACCTGAGGTGGGTCTATAAAATTAGTTTTGGGGTATTGGGTCATTTGGTTTCCTTGGATGAGAGAACAAACCCGATTTAGCGGCTTCTTATTAGGCTTGCCGTTACATCCTACACTTGGGTTGATTTGGGGTCTAAATATCTTAAGCATTTCTGAGTAAAAAAATTCCCAAATGCCCCGTTTATGAGAATAGAGTAAAAGTTATTTCTAAGACTTTGCCCCAATCTTTTGTACCCTATGCCGAAAACCCAATAGATCACCCATTGTGGGATAATTGTTGAATTGGGTTGTATTTAGGGCTATAAATAGTTCAGTGTGTCGTAGACTGGTACCTACGTGACCCCTGCCTGAAGTATTCAACTAAGTTCTCCTAAGTTCCTCCCAGATTCTCTCGTTTCCTTCTCGTCCTCACACCCAGACTATCCAGGAGAAATATGACCCGAACCATGACCCGAACCATGACCCGAAAGGGTACGCAACAAGCCATAATCGCACTGACCACGAGTATCGCTTGTGCGACCCTATCCAATGCTTTAGCCGCGCCCGAGCCGATTGTTTTGGGGGCCGTTTTTAATTTGACGGGTGCTTTAGCCAGCTTGGATGTGCCTGCATACAATGGTGCAAAGTTAGCGGTACAGGAGTTAAACGCCAAGGGGGGGGTGTTAGGTAGGCCACTCAAACTGGTGGTGGAGGATACCGCCACCGATCTTAAACGCATTCCTGCCGCTGCCAAGCGCTTGATGGGTCAAAAAGTGGTTGCATTATTGGGTTATACCGATACCGACGCAGTGAAGGCTTTTGTACCCTTTTCAGAGTCCGCCAAACTGCCTTTTGTGGTGGTAGGGGGTACTTCGCCCGATTTGAGTGGCTCAGGTAAACGGGTTTTTCTGGAACCCTTTGGAGATAACACTCAGGCCGCAGTGGGTGCGGAATTTGCCCACTCGAGCCTTGGGGCCAAAACGGTTTATTTGTTGGAAGACACCAGCAACACCTACACCACAGGACTCATGAAATATTTCAAAGATGCCTTTGAACATGCAGGGGGTAAGGTGGGCCGCAAAGATACCTACACCAGTGGTGCAAAGGACTTCTCGAGTCAAATTGCCAACATTAAAGCCTTGAAACCCGCTGCGGATTTGCTCTATGTTTCGGCCCTACCCGACGATATTGTCAATGTGGTGCGGGCAGTACGGGCTGCGGGCATCGATACCCCAATCATGGGTGGTGATGGCTACGATACCCCCGATCTGTTGAGCAAGGGGGGCAAGAGTGCTGAAAATGTGTTTTATACCACACATATTTTGCTCGATCCAGAAAACGGCAACTCGAGGGCCAAGGACTTTATTGGCAAGTACAAAACCCAATACCAAAAACTGCCCGAAAATGCATTTGCCGCTCTAGGCTATGATGCCGTGCGACTGATTGCCAATGCCCTGATTCGGGCCAAATCCACCGACAGCGACGCGCTGTTCAAAAGTTTAGCCAGCACCAAGGGTTATGACCAAATCACGGGCAGCATCACTTTTGGTAGTGGTGTTCACATCCCCAGCAAAGCCGTTACCGTGGTGGCGGTGCAGCGCGGACAGCTCAATTTGGCTGGAGAATATACTGCCAAATACGTGCCGAAACCTTGAGGTGTCTATGCTTGAGGTGTCTATGTCTGGAGTAGCGATGCGATATTCACGGGTGTTGCTGGCCTCGAGCCTGTTGGGGGGTTTTCTGACGTGCTCGAGCGCTGGAGCCTATACCGTGGTGGCGGTGATGCATGGGACTTCGGGGGCTTCGGGGGATTTCGATCTTCCCAACCTGCGAGGTATGCAATTGGCAGTGAGCGAGGTTGCCGCTCGAGGTGGAGGACTAAAGGGCGAGAAACTGACCCTTCAGACGGTCAGCCCCGACGGGGCCATTCCCACCTGGGAGGTCAGCGCCTATCTGCTGGGTGCGAGCCTGACCCCCGCCGAGGTGCTTAAGGTGGCAGCCGCCACCCGCTCGAGTGGTGCCGCTTTGGTGCTTTCAGGGCAGGGTGGAGCGGCTGTATTGCCTTCATTGGGGGGGCGCGGGATATTGGTGGGTTTTGGGGATAATGCTCAGGCTGCTGCCGCAGCTAACTTTGCCTTGAAACACGGTTGGAAATCGGTCATGGTGATGTCCCAATCGGATCATTCCCAAAGCCAAGATTTGACCCGCTACTTCCGAGATGCCTTTCACGCCCTAGGTGGGGGGATGTTGCTCAGTCAAAACTATGACTCGGCGGATGGCGATTTAAAAAACCCCGAAGTGACCCGCCGCCTACGGGCCACCCTAAAATCGGTGGATGCCCTCTACCTTGCCGCAGGCAACGACGATGTATCTGATTTGGTACGTAAACTCCGCAGCATTGGAGTCACCCTGCCCATTCTGGGGCCAGACCGCCTCGAGTTTTCGCTTCCCAGCGATCTGAGTGCTGCTCAACTAGGTGAGCTTTATGCCACTGTTCACACCCTGATTTCCAAAAATGCCAGTGGCCCGCTGGGTAAATTGATGGATCGCTACAGCAGTGCCTACAATTCTCCTTTGCAATCGAGTTTTACCGTGGTGGGCTACGATGCTCTACAGCTCGTTGTTGAAGCGGCATCCAAGGCGGGAAGTGCCAAGGCCAACGCGGTATTGGCTGCGCTAAACAGTATGGGAGCAGTTCAAGGTATTGTTGGTACTCAAAGTTTCCAAGTAGGCTCGAGGGTTTTTTCCACCGATATTATGGTAATGGTTCGCCTGACCAATGCTGGACATGTTTTGGCTTCAGCCGAACCGCTCACCTATCTCCCCAAACCCTGAACTCGAGAGGTATTGGATCGTGCCGCGCGTTATCGTTGTTTGAAAAGGAAACCCGATGCTTAAAAACCTCATAACAGTAGGTGACGCGCAGGCTCTGATTATTCCTCCAGAAGTTTTGGCAGCGCTGGGAATTGGGGAAAGCGGGCAAATTGAAATGCAGGTGCTGGGCAACACGGTGCTGCTTTCGCCGCCACGTACCCAAAACCTTGAGGATTTTCGGGAGCTGGAAACAACCCCCTCGAGCGTAAACATGGGCCTAAATATGGGCCTAGACATGGCTTTGGCTTACGCCCAAGTTAAAATCCGTCGGGAAGCTTTGTTTAAACGCTTGGCTCACCAAGGACATGAACAGGATCAGTCCCCTCGAGCAAACCCCGCAAAACTCCCTGCACATCGGCCTTAACAAACCCCTCGGGTTTCAAGATTTTGCCGTCTTCGCGGCGTGGCCCCGTGGTTTTTTGCATGTTGGCACGGTGAACCTCGGCAAAAACGGCTGCTGCGTCGATGCCCAAGGCCACAAAACTTCCATAAGTCACATACAATAAATCCACCAATTCTTGGGCCAAAGCGTGCAGCTCGAGCGGGCTTTTCCAATTTTGGGCCTGCTCAAACTCGTGCATCACTTCTTCGAATTCTTCTCGAATTAACGTGCGGCGCAGCTCGAGGGATTGGGGGCTGGGCAAAGTGGGAATCTGGGGCGGGTTTTCGCCCAAAGCGCGGTGGAACTCGAGCAGGTCTTCAAAATGGCTCATGATTCAAGTCTGGCTTCGATGGCCCTTGCGTGGGCTTCCAAACCTTCGGCCCGTGCCAAGCGTGCGGCGGCGGGTCCAATTCGCTCGAGGGTGCTTTTGTTGATCCCCACCACACTGATGATCTTTTGAAAATCTCGCACATTCACAGGACTCGAGAAGCGGGCGGTTCCGCCTGTGGGCATGACATGGCTGGGGCCAGCCAGATAGTCGCCGAGGGCTTCCATGCTATCTTCGCCCACAAACACCCCGCCCGCGTGCTGCACCAAACCCAAAACATCCCACGGGTTTTCGATCAGCAGGCACAAATGCTCGGGGGCGTAGAGGTTGGACAGCTCCAAGCCCTCGAGCAAGGTCTGGCAATGTACCCGCACAAAGCGGTCTCTCAGGCTCTCTTGCGCCCAAGTCCGGTTGGGTTCGGGCAGGGCGTTGACTTGGCGCTCGAGTTCGATATTGACCCGCTCGAGCAAATCCAAGCTGCTCGAGACCAGTACGGGCTGTGCGCCCAAATGTTCGGCTTGGGCCAGCAAATCGGCGGCGACCAAGCGGGCATTGGCGCTATGGTCTGCCAAAACCAAGGTCTCGGTGGGGCCAGGCAGGGCTTCGATGCCGGTTTGACCATATACTTGGCGCTTGGCAGCGACCACAAAAGCATTGCCTGGGCCAGCGATTTTATCCACTTTGGGGACGCTTTGGGTTCCAAAAGCCAGTGCGCCAATGGCCTGTGCGCCGCCCAATTTGAATATTTTGGAAATTCCCAAAGCCCTTGCAGTCACCAAAATAGCGGGGTGAATTTGACCCGCTTTGTTGGGCGGAGTTGCCACAATCACCTCTTGCACTCCCGCCACCAGCGCAGGAACCGCCGTATGAATCAGCGAGCTGATTAGCGGGGCCGCGCCTCCAGGAACATACACCCCCACCCGCTCGAGGGGACGAACCATCTGGCCCAAAGCACCCTCGAGGGAATGCTCGATCCAGCCGCCCACCGGTTGTTTTTGGTGAAAAGCTCGCACCCGCGCAATCGCCAGCTCGAGGGCCGCTTGCAACAGCGGTTCCACAGTTGCGCCCTCGAGTTCGTCTTGGGAGACTTGGATTTGATCCAGAGTAACCCCCTCGAGCCGAGAACTCCAATCCCGCAGGGCATCGTCGCCCTGGTCACGCACGCTTTTAAGAATCCGCTCCACCACTTGCTCCACGGTTAAAGCTTCGCCAAAAGTGGCTTTGGTACGCTCGAGCAGATGCGCGGGGGTTTCGTTTTCACCAAAGTTGCGCTCGAGCAGAATTCGGGCTTGGGCCGTTTGGATAATAGGAGGGAATGGGTTCATATGGACATCTCCGTGATTGGTTTGGTTTTGGGTAGGGCAAATTAAATAACGTGGGTCTGAATGATATGAACTCGAGGGAACAGATAGAATCTTTTAAATCTTTCAATCTTTCGTAGGGGCGGGCCGCTGGCTCGCCCACATTGCTGGTACGTGATACATCCCTCGAGGGATTAAACAATCTTTAAAATACATTATTGTGATTCAACTCGAGGGGCATTTTGGACATCATATTCAGAACCAAAGACAATATTAAAATACCTTACCGTCTACGCGAACGGCGTTTACTTCTATCCTCGAGCTGAGCCTTTTCTTCAGCCTTTTTACGCATGGGGTTTTGCAGCTCCCACAAGTTAGCCTCGAGGGTTCCCACATCATCGACGGGCTGAAAAAAGCGCACCATCCGAAAAGGGGCTTCGGTCTCGAGGTGGACTACGGCTTTGCCAGGCAACAACTGAAACACTCGAGTAGGCACGGGTCCACTTTTAAACTCGAGGGTTTGGTCGGCTAGGCGCTGAACATGCGCGTCCGAACCGACCATCGGCACATGAATATACTTGGCCTCGTTGGGCAGGCGGCGCAGCAATTGCAGCAAAGAAACCGGATCTTGGTAATCCCTGACCAGTGGAATCACCGCTTCATCTCGGGCTTGGCGCACAATCACCAGCCCCAGTTTGCGGTCAAAAATAGTCTCAAAGCTCGAGCGACCTTTCCCGCCCCCTTCGGCAGTTTCAAAATAGCCCGCACTGACCAAACTTTTGGGATGCAGCTTGGAAATCTGCACCCGCCGCCCACCGCCCACAAAGTTGCTAACAAAATCGGTCTGCACCCTTGTAATCCAATGGTGTCGATCTGGAGTGGTTTTCCAGATTTGTTCGCCCACCATTTTTCCAGCCAGCGATAGGCTATAGCGCAATTCTTCTGAATCCATAACGGTTTTGATTTCTCCTAAAGTCCTGCGGGCAATTGTATATCAGCTCGAGCGGGATGTGTGATACGCTTTCAGACTGTGTGTTTGGTACGTGAATCTCGAGGTGAAATCTTGGGCAAAATCTCAAGCGTGAATCTTGGGCAAAATCTTTAGACAAACCAAAACCTCGAGCCACGCCCCAGATGTAGAATTCCAGATGTAGAATCAAATTTGAACCCTGATGACCCAACTTCCAGACATAACCCCAAATCATAATCACGCTCGAGAACTGGATTCACTTCCAACCCCTCGAGCGGTTAATGTGGTGACTGGAGTTACTTTGGCGGCGTTTTGGCGGTTTTTTGGTACGGCAATTCCCTTTTTAATCAGTATTTTACCGTGGTTTGGTTTCCCTTCCCTCGAGCGGTTTAACAGTCTGCGCCTTGCCGAAAAAGCACTGCACAGCGGAAGCATTCCCCTCGAGCTGCGGGCCGCACCCAATCCACAACCTTCGCTGGATTCGGTGGCGCTGCCCCCGCGCAAGCCCACCCTTGTGCTGCGTTTTGCCGCTCCTGTGCTGGCAAAAGTGCAAGAATCTCCCGCTCGAGGCTTACCTTGCCCCCTCTTTGAAAACCGCAGGCTCGAGGGTGGCTGAAGGTTGGGTTGGTGTTGGCCTTACCTCCCCAAGCCCCAATTCAAGCACAACGTGCGGGCATGTTTAGTTGAGTTTTAGTTCAATACTGCCCCGCTCGAGAAAGAGAAAAGAGAAAAAATATGACCATTTCCAATCCGAACGCAAAAAAACGCAGAGACTATCGCCGTGGCCCCAAAAAGGGCAACATTTGGGTGGTGGTGATGCTCCTGGTGGTCTTTTTTGGATCACTGGTCGCCATTTGGCGGCCCTGGCAGCACCCCCAAACCCTTGGCACGCTGTACGACACCAAAGGTTACAAATTCGTCAAGCTGGGCCTAGATTTGCAAGGCGGTTTGCGAGTCGCCTTTATTGTTGACCGCGAATCCATTGCCCTAGCCAAAAAACGCGAAGCCACCAAAGATAAAAATGCCACAGTCACCCAAGCGGAAATTGACGCAGTAACCGTCACCAAAGATGACCTCTCCAAAGTCAAAACCATCCTCGAGAACCGTGTAAACAGCTTGGGTGTGGCAGAACCCAATGTGCAAACCCAAGGTACAGACCGCGTAGTGGTAGAGCTGCCAGGGTTGAGCCAAGCCGATCAAGATGTGGCACTGGCAACACTGGGAACCACTGCGGTGATGGAATTTCGTATTGTCAACGACGCTGCTAAAGCGAAATTGGATAAAGATCTAGATATCCAAAAAGATCTTGGCCCTGTGCTGGCAACGGGCGCTGTCATTGCGGACGCAAGCCCTGCCACCAACTCGAGCGGTGCTTGGGTGGTTGATTTCAAAACCACTGCCGAAGGTACCGATAGCTTTGGTAAAATGACCGCCAGCAACATTGGCAAACGTATGGCAATCATCTTGGACGGCAAAGTGATGAGTGCGCCGACGATCCAAGCTGCCCTAATTGGCAATGGGCAGATTACTGGAAATTTTACGGTTGAAGAAGCCACCCAACTGGCCCTCGTCCTCAAATCGGGTTCATTGCCCGTCCCTGTCAAGTCCGCCGAAATCCGCTCTATCGGCCCAACCTTGGGCGCAGATGCGATCAAGAGCGGTTCAATTGCCGCACTTTCGGGGATTGGTCTGGTCTTTGTGCTGGGCTTTGTTTACTACGGCTTTTGGTTCGGTCTGGTCATCGCCTTGGGCTTGCTGTTTTCGGCCCTGATCATCATTGGAATTTTGGGCGGTTTGGGTTCCACTCTAACGTTGCCAGGTATTGCGGGTTTGGTGCTGACCATTGGGGCGGCAGTAGACGGCAACGTGATCAGCTTTGAGCGCATCAAGGAAGAATTGCGCCGAGGTAAGGGCATTAAGGGTTCGATTGGTTCGGGCTTCGAGCATTCGCTCGTGACCATTATGGATGTGAACCTGTCGCACATGCTGTCCGCGTTCGCGCTGTACAACTATGCCAGTGGCCCCGTGAAGGGCTTTGCGGTAACTCTGATGGTCGGGGTGGTGGCCTCGGTGTTTTCCAACTTGGTCTTTTCCAAATGGCTGCTCGAGGTTATGGCAGCCAAGCGCGACTTTTCCGCGCCACATTGGTTTTCTACTCCCAAAATCGACTTCATTAAACCAAGCGCAATCATTACTACCTTGTCGGTGCTACTGGCACTTTCGGGTGCTGCCATTATTGGGGTCAAGGGTTTGAATTACGGGGTGGATTTCACCACTGGAACTTCCTTTACCATCCAGTCGGTGGATGCCACGACTACCGAGGAAGTGCGGGCTGCGGTAGACGCTGCCAAAGTACCAAACCTGATTGGTAAAGATGCGGTGATTCAGCGCAGCCCCAACCCAGCGGGCTTGATTGGGGTCAATTTCACCATCAAGGTGCGCGAACTGCAAAAACCCCAAATCAACGCCATGCGCTCGAGCTTTGAAACAAATATTCCCAGTACCAAAGTGCTACAAGATGAAACCGTGGGGCCAGCGGTGGGCGACGAGCTTCGTAGCCAAACCATCAAAGCGATTTCTTTGGGTTTGTTGCTGATTTTGATTTTGGTCACATTCCGCTTCGAGATTGTCTTTGCAGTGGGTTCTGTGGCAGCGGTGATTCACGATGTGGCAATTGTGGTGGGTTTGTACACCCTAATCGGCTACGAATTCAATATTGCCACCGTAGCAGCGGTGCTGACCCTGATTGGTTACTCGCTCAACGACTCAATTATCGTTTCTGACCGAATGCGCGAAAATCTGCGTTTGCTTAAAGGCCAACCCTTCAAAGACATCGTAAACGTTTCAATCAACCAAACGCTCTCGAGAACAATCATGACTTCTTTGGCAACTTTGCTGCCGCTGATCACCTTGTTTTTCTTTGGGGGAGATGTACTGAAGAACTTTTCTTTAGCTTTGATTGTAGGTATTTTGATTGGAACCTACTCGAGCATTTATATTGTGGCTCCAATGGTAGTGGTCTATGAAAATTGGATTACCAAACGCAGAGCCAATCAACCCACCGAAGTGAAAAAAGCCTAATTTTTCCCTTAATTTTCCCTCGAGCAATAAGTTATGCCCCACGAAAGTGGGGTTTTTTTGGTTTATTATTTGTTATTCGTTATTCGCAAAGAAAACACTCGAGCCAAGCAATCTCTTTCTTGCCCTCTCGCC
>JANYFS010000127.1 GCA_025359705.1 Deinococcales bacterium
GCGGGCGGTTTTCGGGATTTAACTCGAGTTGCAAGTGGCAACCCCCGCATGAGCCGCGACATGGTGATTCACAACAAACACGCTTTGCGCGAAGCGATCTCGAGGTTTCGGATTCAGCTCGAGCATTTGGAAGTTTTGCTAGACAACCCCGAAGAACTGCTCGAGGCTGCCGAGGAAGGCAAGCGCACAAGGGACAGCATCCCTGTGGTACGCCGCTCGCTGCTGCCTGCCCTACACGACCTGTATGTGGCTGTACCAGACCGCCCTGGCATGTTGGGCAAAGTGACTCAGGTGGTGGGTGAGGCAGGGGCCAACATCAAAGACATCGAGGTGCTTGCCATTCGGGATCAAGGCGCATCGGTACGGTTGGGCCTCGAGAACAAAGACGACCTAGACCGCGCACGGGTAGCCCTCGAGAGTGAAGGCTTTATCACACGGGGTCGGGCATGAATAACCCATTTGGCCCGATTATTTCTGGATTGTTGCCATTCATAACAGTATTGATCATTGGATTTATTGTTTTAATAGTGGTTAAATTTATTTTACCCTCAAATAAAAAACCGACCCAAAGCAAAACTTCTACATTCCCAACAAAAGACAAGATTCCATCTGAAGTTTTGCTGGAATACACAACAAAAAAATATTTCTTATCCCTCGAGGAAAAGAAATTCTTCCGTCTACTCCAACCCTTAGTGACTAATCAAGAATTTTACGTGTCCATCAATGTACGAATGGAGGATATTTTTGAAAATGCCCGCAACGGCAAATTCAAAAGTCTGATTGGAGCAAAGCACATTGATTTTTTAATCTTTGATCGTGAAAGCCACATCAAATATGCTATTGAGCTAGACGGCCCCAGCCATCAAACCCAAAAACAACACGGGTACGATCAAGAAAAAAATACCGTCTTTAAGGCCGCAGGATTGCCTTTGCTTCGTTTTCAAAATGGAGATATTCCCACTGCCCAAAACATCCAAGAGAAGCTCGAGCAGTGGCAAAAACAGCGAAAAGTCACGAGCAAATCTAGCGCTTAAACCTTTTGCTCTCGAGGAAAGCGTGGGTGTTCAAATAACTGAGCCAACCTGCTCCAGAAATGGGGCCAAATTGATTGTGTTCGACTTGGAAGCCTCTGGCACGGCTGCCCAAAGCTTCCAAAGCCTGCGCTACCTCGAGCAGTTCTTGGCGGGTATCGGCGTAGATCTGACGTAGATCGTCCCAAGAAAGGTCGGGAGCGGGGGCAAAATCGCTCGAGGTATCGCGCACAAAGGCTTCACCCAAAAGTACCCGCACCCGCTGGGTTCCCCAGCGCTCGAGGGTGATGATGTGGGCCAGCACTTTGTGGTTTTCTGGAGTGTCCGAAACCGTCTCAAGCTGTTTGGAAAGTGCAGTACCACTGCGCTCGAGGGCTTTGATGTGCTGCTCGAGGGGCTTAAATTTTGCGGGAATCTCTACAAAAACTTGACCCGCCACCTCGAATTTTGTTTTACCACGTAACCACCATGCCAGGGCAAAGCCCAATCCTGCGAACAGCACATATCGTTTGCGAAATTTCATGAAGTCCCCCTCGAGTGCTTTGTGATTTTTGTGATTGTGGGTAAGGCTCGAGTCACAACCCATTGACCTCAGCATGACACAAAAGACTGCCCTAACCGAAGCGTCCGATTCCGACTCCGAATCCTACCGCGCTTACGGGCCGTGCCTGGATTGAAGATCACGATCCAGATCATTTCACCATTGCCAAAATGATTTGGATTAAAGAACCCAAAAGATAGTTAAATCCAAACACAATCTTGGCATTTGGCAAGTAATGGGTTATGATACCCATGTGCGAGACCACCTAGATTTCTTGGATGCCAAAATTTTAACCGAACTGCAAAACGATGCCCGCCTCAGTATGCGTGAGTTGGGCCGTCGGGTCAGCCTCTCCGCACCCGCTGTCACCGAACGGGTTCGCCGCCTCGAGGAATCGGGTATTGTCACGGGATACCGCGCCCAAGTTAGCCCCGCCCCCTTGGGCCGCTCGATCAGTGCTTTTATTGGGGTTCAAGACAGCGGTCAGCGCGATCCATTGCTGATTTCTTGGGCCAAAGACCGCGATGGGATTTTGGAGTGTCACAGCGTAACCGGCGAAAACTCCTGCATCCTCAAGGTGGCCCTGCGCGATGTTGCAGAACTCGAGGCGGTATTGGGCGAACTCATCCAAATGGGTTTCACCTCTTCTACCAGCATTGTGTTGTCTACTCCGCTCGAGGGAAAACATCTCACTGCGCCCGCTCCTGCCAAGAGTGCTGTAAAAATACATCCTGGAAACTGATTTCTTTTTCGGTGATCTCGAGAAAATAAGCCAACAAGAAGGCTCGAGCTAATGATCACTCGAGCCTTCTTGTTGATACACAAAGATTTAGTGATAAACAAAGATTTATTGACAAATAACCATACTTTATTTGCGATTCACACTTTTCTTTGCGTGTAAAACCTTACGAACAAACATGGCTAGCCTTGGGGCGCGGCCCCAGCGTTTGCGGTCTCCTGCCACGCGCCAAGCCCATTCCATGCCCAGTTTGGCAGTCCAGTCGGGGGCGCGTTCCACGGTTCCCGATAACACATCCAACGAACCGCCCACCCCCATGCTGACGGGTACATTCATCAGGGTTTTAAAGCGCTGGTTAAAGTTCTCTTGGCGACCCGCACCCAGGGCGGTCAGCAATAGGTGTGGGCGACTATCGCGGATGGCTTGGGCAATTGCCAAATCCTCGAGTCCATCGTCTTTGAAGTACCCGTGGTGGCTGCCCACGCTGATGGTTCCGTGCTGGCCCAGCATTCTTTGGGCGGCATTTTCGGCAATGCCTGGCTTGCCCCCCAAATAGTAGACTCGCAAATTGCGCCCACCCCGCTCGAGCAAACGGGTGGTGATGTCTACACCTGTCACCCGCTCGGGGAGATGCACCCCCAGTAGGGTTTTAGCAGCCCACAAAATCCCCACGCCATCGGCGGTGATCAGATCAGTCTGGCGAATGGTTTCGCTGAGCGTTAGATCGTCTTGGGCTTGGATTACGATTTCTGGGTTGAGGGTAATTACGGTGTGTGGCCCCGCCTCGAGCCGAATCCACTCTTGCAGGCGCGTTACGGTGGACTCGAGCGTGACCACATCCAGCGGAAAACCCAGTAGCTCGAGGCGGGTCATTGCAGGGTTTCCTGGGTGGTGGTGTGATAATCGGCTGGCTCGAGGGAGATTTTACCGCGCCCGAAACGGTAAATCGGGCGACCATCCCAATGGATCACATTCTCCAGCACCGGAACCACATCGCTCTGCGAAATCAGGCTCGAGACTGCAATATCCTCGAGCAATCCCAACTTACCCAGCATCACGCCTGCGGTGGACTGCATCAGGGCTTCTTGCACATCGGGGAACGCTTGCAACAGCGAGATCGCCAAACGCGCCGCATCCTTGAGTTCTACGGGTTGGATATTTTGCTGAATCTTTTGAATTCGCCGTGCTAAAAAGCCCGCACACACAATGTCCTCGAGGGTTTCATCGCCGTGCATTCCTGCACACACCAAAGTGATTTCTTCGGTGGCACACGACAAGGCCAAATCCACCACAGCTCTTGCATTATAAAAACTACCCAGCAGCACATGTTTAGCAGTTAAAACTGCCCCAATCGCATGAGGGCTATTGTCGGTAGTCAAAATTACATCGCGCTCAAACTGCACCTTACGCAAGTCGGCAGGGCTGGCCCCATAGTTAAACCCTTCGGGGGGAAGTCCTTCTTTTTCGCCTGCCAACAGCAAATTATATTGATCACCAAAACCTCGAGCCGTAGCCAGCGAAGGGGTGATAAACAATTGCTCGGTTCCCTGCAAAATGATCGGCGCAGTGGTGGTGGCCCGCAAAACATCCACCACAATCACGGTATCCCGATACTCTTTTTTGGGAAGTAAATCTACTCTCATTCGCATCCAGCCTCCAAGCTCGAGTTCATCTTATTCTGATTCAGCGATGTAATCTAACGGTCTGATTTGACGGTCTGATTCGATGGCCTGATTCAACGTTCTGATCCGCGTACTGCGATCCAAAGATTCTGGATAACATCGGTTATGTGGGTTGCAAACCTTTTTGACCACCAAAAGAAGCACCCACACACTCGGAATCTTAGCATGAGTTTAGTGACCGTTCCTGAATTTGGATTAAGTTGAAACTGATCTGGCTCAGTCGATCCCGAAAAACTAAAATCTTAGTGGCTCTAGCATTCCCACATCCCTGAGCTTCAGCAAACCCTCAAACCACCCATCACCCTGCAAAACCCTTGCTGCAATGCGCTCGAGCCAGCCTGCGTGATCCAGCTTCATCCAATGGTAAGATGTGGCCCCATCAACTGCTGATTGGAATACAATACTATGGAAAGATAATACCCAAGATCACCTTTGAACTTGGCTTCAAACCAAGTTTTAAACGAGGAGCG
>JANYFS010000138.1 GCA_025359705.1 Deinococcales bacterium
GCCACTGGTTCCATTGATCTGGCCTGCGGTAAACACACCTGCCAAATACCGCGACTCAAGGTTTAAAGTTAGCTCCCTCGAGTCCACCACGTCATATTCCACCGCGTAGGCATAGCGCTGGATCACCGCTTGCTCAAAGCCTGGCAAGGTACGCACCAGCAAATCCTGAATGTGCGGCGGCAAGCTGCTGGAAAAGCCCTGCAAATAGACTTCGGAAGTGTCGATGCCGTCGGGTTCTACAAACAGCAAATGGCGATCATGGTGGGCAAATTTAACGATTTTATCTTCGATGGACGGGCAATAGCGCGGCCCCAAACCCTCGATGTCACCTGCATACATTGGCGACTGGTGAATGTTTTCCTGAACAATGCGGTGGGTTTCGGGGGTGGTATAGGTTTGCCAAGTGGGGCTTTGCCGCGCCCTTGGGCCTTCCCGTCCCGAAAAGGTGTGGGCTGGAGCCTCGGCGGGAATTTCCAGCAGACCCGCAAAGGCCACCGAATCCGAACGCACTCGAGGGGGAGTTCCAGTTTTAAAGCGGCGCAGCACATGCCCACCTCGCTCGAGCGCACCCGACAAAAACCTCGAGGGGGGTTCACCTTGGCGACCCTCGGGCCGAGTGTGCCGCCCGTACCAGGTTTGCGCCCGCATAAAGGTTCCTGCGGCAATCACCACCGATTGGGCATAAAAATGGCGACCATCGGAACTGGTCACAGTCCACAGCCCATGTGTAAAGTTAGGGTTAGAGTTGTTTTCAAAGGTTAAATCGGCGGCTTCAGCCCGCAAGATCTCGATATTGGGGTTGCCAAACACATAATCTTGGGCGCAGCGGGCATATTCGTCGCGTTCATTTTGTACCCGCAGGCTGTGAACCGCTGGGCCTTTGGAGGCATTCAGGACTCGGGTGTGAATGGCGGTATCGTCGGCAATGCGGCCCATCAAGCCGCCCAAAGCCTGCACTTCTGCCACCATTTGGCTTTTACCTGGGCCGCCCACCGCAGGGTTGCAAGGCATCCGCCCCAAGGTAGCGGGGTTGGCAATCATCAAGGCCACCTCACCAAATTTTGCCGCCGCCCAAGCTGCTTCGATTCCTGCGTGACCGCCGCCCACTACCAAAACCGGATAAATTTTCGTCATGTATATCCCCTTCCACTCGAGTGAAAGGCATTAGACCTACGATTCACTCCAAGATTTTCAGTGTATCGCATCTCGCCCCAGACAAGGTAAGCTGAATTAACTACCCTCCCAAAAAACGGTTCAGGGTTGCTCACATTTCCGCAACACCCATTTTTGGCAGCATACTCGAGGGTATCTCAAGAATATTTCGGGATTTGCCAAAAATCCACGCATGATCCGCTCGAGTTCAGACAGGAGGACTTTATCTCACAAGAAATTTGGCAAGACGTGCTTAATTATGTGCAATCCCGCATCTCGGAGGTGGAATTTGCCACTTGGTTTTCCAATGTCAAATTGCTGGGTGTGACCAACGGCGAACTGCTGTTGGGGGTTCGCAATTCCTTTGCCCAAGAGTGGTTTCGCAGCCATTACCTCGAGCTGATGGAAAACGCTTTGCGCTCGCTGGGCGCACAAAACCCTCGAGTGGCTTTTCAAATTCTCAGTGCGGTGCAAGAACCAATGTTGCCACTGCTCGAGCCACCCCCCAGAGAGCGTCAAGACCGACAAGATGGGTCTGAATCTCGAGATTCCAGAGATTCCAGAGATTCAAGTTTCTCGAGAGATTCACGGGATTCACGCCTCTCGAGTCCGCGCATCTCCCCCGAAGAAACCTTCAGCCCCACCCAAAATCTCAATCCCAAATACACCTTCGACAACTTTGTGGTCGGCGAAAACAACAAAATGTCGCACGCCGCCTCTCTGCGGGTTGCCGAGGCTCCGGGCAAAACCTACAACCCACTATTCATTTATGGCGATGTCGGGCTGGGCAAAACCCACTTGATGCACGCAGTGGGCCACCATGTGCGGCGGCAAAACCCCACCGCCCGC
>JANYFS010000141.1 GCA_025359705.1 Deinococcales bacterium
ATGAGCAAACGCTTTGATTTGCTTAGTTTGCCCCTGATTGGGGCATTTTTGCGGTGGCCCTACGCTCGAGCGGCCTTGCAAATACCGCTATTGCTGCTGGCATTGCTGGCGATGTATGACGGCTTTACCGGCAATCAAATCGCGCCCAAAAACCTAGCGACCACTGCGACGTGGCTGCATTACCGAGGTTGGGTGGTGGTGGCGCTGGCTTTGGTAGGCAATCTATTTTGCGCCGCTTGCCCACTGATGCTGACCCGAGGGCCGTCCAAATGGCTCAAGCGCATTTTCAAACTCGAGCGATTTACCCTGCCTCGAGCGCTCAAAAACAAATATCCGATCATTGTTATTACGGTGCTGTATTTGTTTGCCTACGAATATTTCGATCTGTGGTCTTCACCGTGGCTGACCGCTTGGCTGATGGTGGGCTATTTTGCGGCGGCGCTGCTGGCAGATACCTTTTTTCCTGCGGGAACCTTTTGCAAATACCTTTGCCCACTGGGGAATTTCAACTTTGCCCTCTCGAGCGTCTCCCCCACTCAAATTACCGCTAAAGACCCCACGGTGTGCCTATCTTGTGAAGGAAAATATTGCTTGAATGGACGCAGCGAAACCCCGCAAGGGCGCTTTACCGCGCTCGAGTTTGACAGCTTAACCGCGCTTCCAATGCTTGAGGGAAAATCCACTCCAGCAAGACCCGCACACAAACCCGCACAGTCTTTCCCAGGCTGCGAAACCAAACTCTATGTGCCACAAATAACTAGCAACACCGATTGCACTTTGTGCCTCAACTGCCTGCGAGCTTGCCCACACGACAATGTAGCCCTCGAGCTGCGACCCGCCAGCCACAGTTGGCTAGCCAGCAAACCCAAACCCGACTGGGCGCTGTTGGGGATTCTCTTTTTGTTTGGCGGCATGTCCAACGCCTTTGCCATGATCGAACCTTTCTTTACTTTTGCCACGGCTTTGGCAAACACCCTCAATTTGCACAATTCCGCCTTTATTTTGCTACTGATGATGGTGCTGGTATTGGGCGGCGGAACTTTAATCACTTTGGGGGTATTACGCCTCTCGAGCGGGATGCTAGATCAGAATAACCCCCATAAGCAAGCTCGAGGGGAAAATAAAATTACACGCTCTAAAATAATCCAAACCGATTTGAGAATCTGGGGCAATATCTTTTTTCCAATCACCTTTGCAATGTGGGCAGGTCATTACAGCTACCACTTTATGACGGGCTTTCTCAGTATCGTTCCTGTGACTCAAAACGTCCTCTCGAGCTTGGGCATTTGGCACGGCACACCCAACTGGGCTATGGCTGGAATCATTCCCGAGAATTGGCTGTTTCCTGTGCAGATTGTGATTTTGTATGCGGGTTATGGCGCTTCACTCTATATTGCCTTTCAAGTGGCTCGAGCCAATCAAAAACTCACCGCGATGATTCCTATTTTTGTATGGCTTAGCATCTGCGCGGTTTTAGCAGTATTGATTTTGGGGCAACCTATGCAGATGCGCGGGACATTGCTCAATACTTAGAATAGTTGTGTGTTTTCTGTCTCGAGCGTGGTTGTAATACATTTTCCTAAACTTTTCAGAATATTTAGGCACTTCCCATGTAATTTTCGCTTTAGATTTCGCGTGCTGGGCAGTTTTGAAACCCGCTCCTACTTGATTTTTTCTGTGATCTCAGGGAAAATACCACATTACAAACTCTCTCAAATTTCCTCGAGCCACCACATTATCACCAACGCAAAACGGAAAACGCAAAACGCAAAACGAACTCGGGACAAAACTCGAGCGGGCTTCACCTCGAGGGGATAAACTGAATCCGATATGCTTCAGACTATGTTTCAGACTTGGCGAATCCTACTTTTTTTGAGCCTGATCTTGGGATTGGCTCCCAGCGCTTTGGCCCACGGCGAATTTGTTCGCACCCAAATCAAACTGCAACCCAATGGAACGCTCGAGCTGTATATGAGCGGACAGAGCAGCAATTTACCGATTTTGCAAGCCGAAATCCAAGCCCAACTCTTCCTCGAGACTCCCGCAATGAAAAAGCTCGAGGGGCCAGGGCGGGATTTTGACTTTACCACTTTGCTGCCCGAAAACCGTTTACAATATGTGGTGCTAAAAGACCAAGGCAGCGGGATTTACAAAGGAAAATTTCCCAAACCCCTGCCCCAAGGCGACCATGTTTTGTTGCTGATCGACACCACCTTCAAGGCTGAAAGCGCCAATGTTGCCACCGCCCTCACCCTAAAAAATGCCCCGCTCGAGGTGAGTATGATTTTGCCCAAAACCAACACCCCACCCAGCTATGTGATTTATGCGGTGCTGGGTTTGTTGATTCCGCTGGGGTTGATTGGGGCAGTGATGGGGATTGCTTGGCTGGATAAGCGCGGCAAGATCAATACCTGAAGGCTCGAGGGAAAGCCGTTTCACACAGGTATTTCACTCGATTTAGTCCGCTATTGTCACCTGTCTGACCTATCCCTCACAATGCCACTTCTATACTCTCCCTATGAATATTGCCGTTTTGTGTCATGCCAGCGCGGGAGGTTCGGGCGTGGTGGCTACCGAATTGGGGATCGAAGTCTCGAGGTTGGGGCATTCGGTGCATTTTGTTGCCAATCAGTTGCCCTTTCGTTTGTCTTTGCTACCAAGAGATTGTTGTGACACCATCTTTTTTCATCAGGTGGGAGCCTATAGTTACCCATTGTTCGACCAACCCCTGACCACTTTAAATACCGCCAATGTGTTGGTGGATGTGATCCTCGAGCAGAATATTGACATCGTTCATGCCCATTACGCCATTCCACACGCTACCAGTGCGATTATGGCGAGGGAGATGACGGGCAAAACCAAGGTGATCACCACTTTGCACGGAACCGATGTGACTTTGGTGGGCCTTGATCCTGGTTTTAAGCACTCCACCCGCTATGCCCTCGAGCGTTCGGATACGGTGACAGCAGTGTCTAACTATTTGGCGGAACAGACTCGAGATACTTTGGGCATCAATGTGCCGATCAAGGTGATTTACAACATGGTGGACACCGAGCGCTTTGTTAAAAACCCCGACGCGCGTTTTCGGGCGCGGTATGCCCACCCCGACGAGTTTTTGGTGGTGCATATCAGCAACTTTCGCAAAATCAAGCGCACCGAAGATGTGATCGAAACCTTTGCCAAAATTTCCAGCGAAGTTCCCGCCCGACTGCTGATGATTGGCGACGGCCCAGAGCGCGGCCCCGCCTTCGAGCTGGCCCAAAAGCTGGGGGTGATTGGGCGCACCCACTTTTTGGGAAGTTTCCCTAATGTGGAAAATATTTTGGGCATTGCCGATCTGTTTTTGCTGCCCTCGAGCCAAGAGAGCTTTGGTTTGGTGGCGCTCGAGGCGATGAGTTGCGAAGTTCCTGTGATTGCCAGCCGCATTGGAGGTATTCCCGAAGTGGTGGTACACGGCAAAACGGGTTATATGTGCGAGCTAGGCGATACC
>JANYFS010000148.1 GCA_025359705.1 Deinococcales bacterium
TGTTGCCAAAAAGCCAGTGGAACCCCCGTGGCAGGCATCCTCGAGGCACTGACATAGTACAAATCGGGGCCACGCAAAGTATCGGGGTTGCGCCTCAGCAAAAATCCTGACTCGGTACCGACTCGCCCACCCGCTTGTTTAGCCCAAATTCTAAGTAAAGTTGCCAAGTTTACTGCAATAACACCATGTTCTCCACCTGGTGGCATTTTTTCTTGAATCCTCCCGTCCACCAGCTCGAGTGGTCGATTTTGATACTGCTGCCAGAACTCCTCCACCGTTAAAAGTTGCTCGAGGGTTGCCGTCATAGCTTAAGAATAACGGCTTTGGACATTTCATAAATGAAGAAGCAAAAAACAGCCCCCTCGAGCGTGTAGGGGGCTATTTGCTATTCAAAAACACTCAAAAATTTACTTATCTTCCCAAATCACATCAGGATCTGTGACCACTTCATTGGGGGCTAAATCGGTGAACAGCGGGTAAACAATCACATATTTACCAACAGCCAAACGGCCCAAGGTCAGGGTGTTGCCCTCCACCTTGACGGGGGTTCCGGTGCGGGTGGCGGCTTGGGTAGAGATGCAGTTGTTGTCTTCGTTGGGAGCGGTCAGGATACTGGCGGGGCCGCGCACGGCGGGGGTGGTTCCGCCAATGGGCAGGGGGTCGGACAGGCGCAGGCTCTCGAGGGGGCGATCTACCGTAATTAGCAAATTCACGGTGTAGCCACTGCTCGAGCGCTCAAGTTTTTTGGTCAACCTAAAGTCCGCGCCTTGGCCTTGGCTGATTTTGGAAAGGCTCAGAGTGGTGGGCGGGGACACTTTAATTTCGCCACTGGTGGACAAGGCAAATGGCTCGAGGGTTGTAGCAATTTGCCCCGCTTCACAGACTTTTGCCGAAACCTCGAGGCTGCGACCCTTGCCCCCAAACACACTGCCCGACAACTCGAGGGGGTCTGAAGTGGTGATGCCTTTGGGCAGATTCAGTTTCAGGTTCATTGGGACGGCGTAAGGGAAGGCAGTGTTGGCGGTGGCAATCAGGTTGACAGGGCCACAATAATCCGCCACATCGGGGGTGATCAGCAGTTTCAGGTTGCCCACCACACGGTACTCGAGGGTGACTTTGGTGGTTTTGCCCAGCACCACTTTGCCCGTGGCAGGGTCCACGCTCGAGTCGGGCAGTGGGGTGGGGGTCACGCTGTAATCCCCAGGTTGCACCGACAGGCTGACGGGGGACTTGTAGGTTTTACCCTCCACCGTTACAGGAATATCGCGCAGTGTCACCCGCTCTTTGCCGATGATCGCCACGGTATCCACCTCAAGGTTGCCCCGTGGGGGTTTCACTTCTACGCTATCTTTGGCAGTGAGGCCGTATGGGGTCAGGCTCGAGGTGACTGGCCCCGACTCGCAGGCGGTGGCCTGAGCATTCAGGGTAACGGGTTTGTTTGCCGAAATCTCGGCTTGAGTCTCGAGCGGATCACTGCTGGTGATGCCTTTGGGCAAATTCACTTTCAGATTGACCGAAATGGGATAGGGGAAATTGGTGCTAGCCGTGCTAATAATGTTGGTGAGGCCGCAGTAATCGGTCTGGTTGGGCGAGACCTCCAAAGTCAGTTTGGGTTTGACGCGGTACTCCAGCACAACCCGCCCTGTGCCACCTAGCGGCACGGTTCCCGATTTGGCTTCCACAGTGGCATCGGGCAATTCGCTGGGGGTGACATTATAACTACCTGGCTCGAGGGGTACATTGGCGGGCGATTTGAAGGTTTTACCCGCAAAAGTCACAGGAATATCGCGCAGTGGCACACGGTTTTCCCCCACAATCACCACGGTTTCCACGACCAAATTACCCAAATTGGGGCGGGCTACAAAGCGCACTTTGCCCCCGCAATCGCTGGCCTTGACTTGGGTACTGGATAAGGTTTGTCCCGTTCCAGACAGCACCGTACCGCTGATCGGCAGGTAGCCTTTGGGCAGTACAGGACTGATCAGGCAGTCTGGCCCACTCGAGAGCAAGGTATAGCTCGAGCCAGGAATGGGTTTGCCCTCGGGGTCAACCACTTCCACCAGCAAAGGGAGTTTAAGTTTGGCGGTACTGGGCGGCACAAACGGCGGCAAGCCCGCCCACACGGGGTCGCCTTCGCTGGTCAATTTGAAGGTGATCGCGTTGGAATATTGGTTGGTGGTCTTCAGAATCCGCACCAAAATGCTCCACTCACCAATCAATTCTTTGGTGATGTCGAAGGTGCTGACCAAAGATTTACCGTTTTCCGAGGCCACCAGTTTGCGCTTTTGCCCGTCGGGTGTGACCGCATACACCTCGAGTTCTTTATCACCATCGGCATCAAAGTTGAGCAAGTCGAACTTTTTACCCAAACGCTCTTCACCAATTCGCAACTTGGCAGCCAGCATATCGCCGTCCCCTCGAGCGTTGACCGTAAAAAAGCTGCTCTCGAGGGTGAAGGGCGCGGCAACCCGCAAGGCATAGGCATTTTTACCGTAACCACTGGACTGTACCCGCAGTTTGTAGCTGCCAGCGGGCAAACCCGCAGGCCACAGGCTCTCGAGGGTGTGCGCGGTGGTGCTGCCATAGCTGCGCTCAAAAACGGTGTCCCCTTTGGGATTTTGCAAAGTAAATGTAGTGATAAAAGGATCTTGGCGACCATACAATTCATCGCCGTAATAGCTGACGGTAGCCCGACCATTGGCATAGTCGTTCAGGTTCATGCCTGGGCTATACACCTCGAGGTTGAGCGGCTGCCCTGCGTTGGCCTCGCTGACCACAATGCGGTATTGCTCGGCATCTTGAATCCAGCCCGTAGTTTTACCAATGTTTGCCAGCGGCAAATTCCCACCCGTTTGGGCTTGCGCTATGGAACCTACACTCGAGGCCAAAACCAAACTCAATCCCAATCCCATCATTCCCATTTTTGCTCGAGTCACCAGACACCTTCCTTGACGCATACGTAATGCTGTTTTGACGTTTATTTAAAACGAACTTGGCACAGCATACCCTAGCGTTTAGGGCTTGTGATGCCAAGAAATCTGCCAAAATGAGAGCAACCCACTCGAGCCTTAATCTAAAACCCACAGGCGAAGCAAAGGTGGGATTTCCCAACACAAAAGCAGGACGAGCGCTCAGCCCGTCCCTATGAAAGATTGGTTTTGTTGAGGATCAGTCGAACTCTAAACCCTCGAGTACCCGATTCACTGCGGCAAAGCGCAACCTTGCACTGTCCAATTGGTCGCTGATTTGGCCCAATTCCCGCTCGAGCAGACAGGTAGCACCACTTTCCTCGAGCGGTTCCATCAGTGGCTGCACGGTGGTTTCTTGGTAGGTGATTCTGGCCTCGAGCTGAATAGATAATTGGTGCAAGGTTTTGCCATTTTCGCCCGAACGCCACAGCACATCCGAGTTGTGCGAATACCCCAAATCGTCGGTTTGGCGCTGCCAAGACTGCTCGAGGGCTTCCCCGCATTCGTCTACACTCCAGCTTCTGCCCCGCTCGAGGGAATGGTTTTCGCCGTGCCATTCTTGCCCACCTGCAAAAATAAGTTCGTTGGTTTGGGGTTGGGTGTGTTGCAAAAGATGGTCGATGATTCCGTTCATGGCAATCCCCTTCGCTCGAGTTATACTCGAAACATATTCGTTTGAGTACATAATACTACGCTCGAGTTCGGATCACAAGCCTTGGTTTGGGAGGTATCAAAAATTCAAAAATCGTGTGTCGCAAATCGTGTGTCAAAATGCTTTAAAATCAGGCTTGAGCGCCCATGAATCAACCCACCAGCACCCCTACCCGCTCCCCTACCCAAAGTAGCCCTCGAGTCTTGGTCACAACCCATGCACAAGCCGAGGCATTGCTCGAGGAACCCAACCAGGACATCCTTGGGGCAATTATGGAAGGCCATTTCAGTGCAAGTGAGATCGCCAAAAATATTAAAAAGCCCCTCAAAACCGTGCTGTATCGGCTCGAGCGGCTGCTGTCGGTAGGTTTGGTGTTGCAAGAGGGCGAGCGCAAACGTTCGGGGCGGGCGGTGAAGCTGTACCAATTGTCCAGCGAGCAGGGCTGGGATATTCCCTTTTCATTGACCCCTGCCCACACCGCCCGCGAGTTGGTCAGTGGGCAACTCAGGCCGCGCATGAATCATTTTTTTGATGTGACGGGAGACCATCTGGCCCGAAGCGATTTGACCATTCGGATTAGCAAAGGTGAGCAAAACCAGATCACCATCAATATCAGCAGCCCCGAGCAACGGGGCAACAATGTGGGCAGTTTTTCCAGCCTGCGCCTTGATTCCGAAAAAGCCAAAGAAATTGCCCAAGAGCTACGGGAATTGCTTCAAAAATACCAAGCCCTCGAGGAAACGGGCAACCTCGAGGGCTACATGCTGGGCATCTTTTTTGCCCAAGATACCCAAACTTAACGCGGTTCTTCTAGCCCTGAATGGCCCGCTCGAGCGCATCCACAAAACCTTCAGGGTCGTCGATCCAAGGGTAGTGGGCCGCCTCGAGTTCGAGAATTTCCGCGCCTGCCAAATCAATGAGGGGGTCGGCTTGGTTGGGGTAGCTGGTCTGGTCATGCACCCCCGCAATCACCCAAATTGGGCGTTTGACCTCGAGCAGAAAGGGCAAATACTCGAATTCCCACAAGCCTTGGGCCACCAAACTGCCCTGCACCTCGGCCCCGCCCAGCAATTGCGATTCCACATCGGCAAACTCGAGGCGCATACGGCTTTGGTCATCTTGAAATTGCATTTGGTTGAGCAATTTGTAGGCACTGTACAGATCAAAAGCCTGTTCCACTCGAGCGGTTCCCACCATCGGGAATTCGCCTTCGGGAGTTTTTTCCAGCACTTCGACTTTGGGATCTTTGAATACCTCTCCCGCAGCTTTGGCAGCGTGATGCAGCATCTCGAGGGCCAATTCGGGCATTTGTAACCACGGGTTAATCACAATCACTTTTTCGGTACGGTGCGGAAAACGCCGCGCATACTCGAGGGCCACCACCGCGCCAAAGCCATGCCCCAGCGGAATAATCCGCTCGAGCTTTAAAAATTCCCGCAGCGCCTCGAGGTCGTCAGTCAGGGTGTCGATGTTCAGATCTCCCTCGAGTGGGCTGCTGCGCCCCGAACCCCGCTGATCCAAATAGATCATGGGGTAGCGCTCGAGTTCTTCCCCAATGATGCTCCGAAACGAATAGCTGTTGTAGCCAGGGCCGCCGTGTAAATACACCAAAGTGGTTTTGCTATTTGGGTCGCTGCTGGGGCTATTTTTAGGGCCGACCTGCTCGAAGTACAACTCGGTGCCATTTAAAAATTCCACATGCTCGAGGTCTTGAAAATCTGCTGCCCTAAAATCATCCGTGTGCAAATCACTCATGGGATACAAGATAACGCATTACAACAAAACAAAAGTTCCCAAATAACCTTCTGTTGTAGGGGTATTGCTTGCTACGCCCGCTGGGATGTCCGTCTGAAACACCCTCGAGCCACGCAAAACATACCACTCGAGGGCGCAGCAAAAATTCCAAACCTTACGCACCCCCACCCAATTTCCCTGCCACCACACCCGCAGCCAGTGCCAAAGCCCCACCCAATACCACTTGAACAATGGTCGGAAGCAGCGGAGTTTTCATAAAGTGAAAGCGAATATAGGCGATCACAAACAGCTCGAGGATCACCACCACATAGGCGGTAATCAGGGCCACTTGCAAATTTTGAATCAAAAAAGGCAGGGTATGCAGCATTCCACCCAAAACGGTTGCTACTCCGGTAATTGCCCCTCGCACCGCAGGGCTACCCCGCCCCGAAACCTTACCATCGTCGGAAACTGCCTCCGCCAATCCCATGCTAATTCCTGCGCCCAGCGAAGTTGCCGCTCCCACCAAA
>JANYFS010000208.1 GCA_025359705.1 Deinococcales bacterium
CCACGTTGTCTACGTAACTTGGCACACTCATGCGCGGGGTCAGGCTCGAGAGGTCGATGGTCACGGCCCGAATATAGTGGGCATCTGCATCAGGGAAAACCCAGTCTGGGAAGGTGTAATTGTAGCCCTCGAGCGCAATGCGCGATGGAACCACCATCCCCGCTTTGGCTCCTGCCTCTACGCACAAATTGGCGATGGTCATGCGCTCGCCACGGGTAAAACGGTCTCCTGCATGGATTTCCACACTCATATAGGTGGCTCCATCGGCAGTTAGCACCCGAATCATCTCGAGGGCCAGATCTTTGGCAGAGACTCCAGGCTCGAGTTGGCCCGTCAGGGTCACTTTGACCGATTCGGGAACTCGCAGCCAAGTTTTGCCACTGGCTGCCGCAATCGCAATGTCGGACGCGCCCATACCGGTACCAAATGCGCCCACTGCGCCGTAGGTGGTGCTGTGAGAGTCGGAACCCAGCACAATGGCCCCAGGAAAGGCCAGCCCCTCCTCCATCAGCACCTGATGGCAAATTCCCCGCCCCACATCAAACAGCTTGATGCCCGTTTTTTTGACGTACTCCCTCGAGACTTGGTGCGATTTTGCCACATTCACGCTCGAGGCGGGGGCCACATGGTCGATCACAATGCTGACCCGCTCGGGGTACTTGGGCGTGGTTTGCAAATCTTGCTCGAGAATTTTGATCACCGATTCGGCAATGGAATCCACAATCATCACTTCATCGACTTCAACCACTGCCAAATCCCCCGCGTAAACGGTTTTGCTTCCGCGCTGGGAAAGGATTTTTTCTGCCATCGTTTGGGGTTTGTTCATGTTTGGTTCTCCGTTGCGAGTATGAGAGTAAGAGGGTAAGAAAAGATTTGTGCCAATCTATTGCGAAAACCGAAAAATCCATTACGAATTCCTCTATTTTACCCGCGAAACCATCCCACCAACCCAAACCCTACCCTCAATATGCCTAGCAAACAGGCTCGAGGGCTTTCCCATTGCATAACCTTGAGCAATTTCCGCTCGAGGGATACCCAAACATTTCACCAAATATCCCAACACACAAGCAGCAGTGTTGGCTCCTGCATTATCTTCTTTGCTTTGTTTGGGCATAAAGAAACGAATATCTACGTCACTTTCCGCTCGAGGGGCATGGGTAGTCAAAACAATCACTCCGCTCGAGCCTGTTTGAACATTCAGTTCTTGCAAGGCGGCATAGTCGGGCCGAATGGCATCTAGGATTTGGGTATTGGGAACAGTAACCAGCAATTTGGGGCGGCCCGTACTCGAGGTATACATTTGGGGTTGGATCTGGTCTGACTCGAGGTTTAAAGCTGCCGCCACCCGCAGGGGGGAAAGCTCCACCGTTTGCACCGTAGGAATTCCCTGCTCGAGCCACCATAGGTCGTCTTTACAGCGTGCCTGCAAAGTTTCGGACATGATCACCACAACATCCAAAGCGTGTGTATTCCAAAATTGATTCCCAAACAAGTGCAACGAAGGCTGTTGATTCCCAAACAAGTGAAACAGCGCCGCCAATGCGCCCGAATCGCTTTCGCCTTTCTCGGCTTTGGGGGTAAAAACCTTGAGATTCAGGCTCGAGCCAGAGTATTCGGTGATGAATACGGTGAGGGGAACCCCGCTCGAGGCTGCGATTTCTTGCATCTGAACGGGATCAAAAATTCCCTCGAGGATGGCGATTTCTTTACCACCGCTCGAGGTGTTAGGAAAGGTACGGTAAATGCCTACAGAACTCACTGTTAAGCCGTAACCCAGCCCTTCAAAATCAGCTCGAGGTGTGCATCATCCAAATCACCATGATCCGCCAGTGCTTTGATGTGATCGGTGACGCTTCGCAAAGCATCATCCCCAAAGTGAAGTCCTAACTCTCTTGCTTTATAGGCAATGGCATGTTTGCCCGTCACTTTGGAACCCACTTGAATACGGCGACCCACCCCAAATACCTCGGGTGGAATCACTTCGTAGGCTCCAGGATTGAGGAAAATTGCCTTCAGGTGCATTCCCGCTTTGTGGTTATAAGCAAATTCGCCCGTTAGGTAATTGTTCCAAGGAATCGGCAAATCCACCATCCGCGCAATCATATTATCCAGTTCGGGCATCATCTCGAGCTGGTATTTTTCCATCAGACCTTGCGGGTCGAGCGTCCACATGCGGGCCAAAAAGCCGCCCAGCGGGGTGATTCCGTTGCGCTCCCCAATACCCAGAATAGTGGTGTCGATGTGGGTCGCGCCCGCTTCCACCGCCTCGAATGCGTTGGCTACCGCGCAACCCGTGTCATTGTGACCGTGAAACTCGATGTCGCAACTCACCGCACGGCGCACTTCGCGTACCAAAGCGTACACTTGGCGCGGGGTGGCAACCCCCACGGTATCCGCCAAACCCACACGGTCTACCCCAATTTCAGCAACTGCTTTGTACACCCGCAGCAAGTCACGCTCGTCGGAACGGAAGGTATCCTCCGCCGAAAACCGCACCATCACCCCTTGGGATTTCACAAACTGAATCACTTCGCGGGCCTGATCGATGATCTGGTCGATGCTTTTGCCATGCGAAAACTCCC
>JANYFS010000219.1 GCA_025359705.1 Deinococcales bacterium
AGCAACCGTTTGCGGCTCGGTTTTTTCCAAGTTTCCATTTATGTATTCTACCATAACCTTTGATGAAGATTTGATTAAATATTTAGATGTTTAAGAATCCACTCGAGCGCCGCCGAACCTCCATCAAGGCAAAACCCAACAGGTTCAAACCCTGCCACGTGGCGGGATCTTGCGCTCGAGGGTCATTTTGGCCCAAACCAATTCCCCAAATCGGATCTTTAGGGGCAGCTTCGACCAATACCCACGTTCCTGTTTGCAACAAAAACTGCTCGAGTGCGGGGTTTTGTGAAAACTTGGCAAGGTTGCCCTCAATCACCAACTCGAGGCGGTGGTTTTGCCAGACTTGATCATCAAAACCCTGCACCAAACGCCCCCACTTTTTGGCTTCGGCAGGGCTTTTACAGGCCAGAATCCGCTCGAGGCTGGCAGTATCGCCAAAAAGTCGGGCTTTGGCAGCCATCATGTAATGTTCGGCGCTGGGGTAACGAATCCCCTCGAGTTCAAAAACAGCCTCCCACCACTGGGAAAAACAGGATTTGTCGGTGATATTGGGATATTTGGGGGTATGGCCCCAGAAAAACAAATATTTGGGCTGAAACCCCGCGTGGATGGCCTCGAGCAACTCCGCTCGAGAGGTAATGTTGGGAATGTTCATGGGGTCATTTTATGCGGGTGCAAGGGGCAACACATCTGCCATTTCACAGGTTTAAACCAGATTCAATACGCCAGATGGCCTTTGTCAATTCGGGAGCTTTCGAGTACAACACTTCCATGACTCCAACTCTTTTGACCGCACATATTCCAGAATTGCTCAAACACCTCGAGCCTGCGCTTTTGCTCGAGCGGCTGTGTCAAGATCCTAAAATCATGTCTCACAGCTATATTTTGGATGGGAAGACCACCTTGTGGATTTTCAATTGGTCCAAAGCCCTGCATTTTCCCGAAACCCTCGAGCAATGTTTTGCCAAAGGCATGGTTTTGGCTCAGTCCGAGCAGGGTGTGACGTTGGTGGCCCTTTCCTACCTCAAATTTTTCAATGCCTTCGAGGAACCCGCCGAAACAGAACTCGAGCGCATCCAGTACGATCAGCACACCCTCAGCCGCAAGCTGGACGGCACCTTGCTGGCCCGTTGGGTTTTTGAGGGGCGGGTTTATTTCTCCACACGGGGGCGAATCATCAACCTCGAACGCAACACCTTTTGGGATTTGACCACCCAAGTGATTGAGGCCAAAAACTATGCGGGTTTACATGATCCGCAACAGTACCCTCGAGCCACCCTGATTTTGGAATTGATCGGCCCAGACAACACCATCCTCGAGCGTTATCCTGAAAACGACCTAAAACTGACGGGCATTTTCGACCTCGAGCGCTGTGCATTTCTACGCCCTCAAGACTTGGGTAAGGGATTTCCAGCAACCGCAACAGAATATGGCACACACGACGCTCGAGCCTTTGTGGATACCTTTCCAGAACTGTTTGAAGGCGTGGTGGAAAAGTTCTATTTGGAGGATCAACTGGTCTACCAAACCAAACACAAATCTCAGCGCTACCTGAGTTTGCTAGCCCTGCAAGAACACATCTCCCTCGAGCGGATGTTGCGAACCCTGCTCGAGCAAGACATCAATCAGCTCGAGCCATTTTTGCTGTACCTCGAGCAAAGCGTACCCAGCCAACACCTCGAGGAAATCCAGTACCTCTACACCCAACTTTGGGAATCCGAGGCCAAAGCTGCCCTAGAGGACTTTTTTGCCTTTGAGCAACATCTATTTGCTGAAGTGGAACAGGCCAAAACCAAAGCTCCAGGCCGCGAGCAGGCCGAGTTTTTACGTTCGAGCTTGGGCAAAATGGGCGACTTTGCAATGGGGATTTTAAAGGGGAAGACGAGGCGCAAGCAGGTGATTGAGGTGTGGTTTAAGACTCGGTGAGTTGCGCTCGAGGGGGAGGGGGTAGGAGGGCAAGGGCGGGTAAAAGATGGGTTGGCTCGAGCCGTCCAAACGAAAAACGAAAACCCCCCCACGAATAACCACCCAAAACCACCCCACCCCCAACATCCCAACCCCAAGCGCTACAATATGCGGCATGAATGTACGGAATTTTTCCATCATCGCCCACGTAGATCACGGAAAATCTACTTTGGCGGATCGAATCCTCGAGAAATTGGGGGCCATGAATGCGCGGGATAAACGCGACCAGACCCTAGATACCCTCGAGCTGGAACGCGAACGCGGTATCACCATCAAAAGCACCCCGATTCGGCTCGAGTACACCCGCCCCAACGGGGAGCAGTTCACCTTTAATTTGATTGACACCCCAGGACACGTCGATTTTAATTATGAAGTCTCGAGGAGTTTGGCGGCCTGCGAAGGGGTTCTGCTGCTGATCGATGCCTCGCAAGGAGTGGAGGCTCAGACCATTGTCAATGCGTATTTGGCAATTGATAACGGCCTCGAGATCATTCCTGTGATCAATAAAATCGACCTGCCCGCCGCCGACCCCGATAATGCCGCCCGTGAACTCGAGGACATTTTGGGCATTCCTGGCGACACCGCCATTCGCGCTTCGGGTAAGGCGGGGATTGGCATTGATGAAATTCTCGAGGCCGTGGTGGAGCGGATTCCCCCGCCCAGTGGTGATCCCGAAGCTCCGCTGAAAGCCCTGATCTTTGACTCTTTTTATGACGCTTACCAAGGGGTGATCCTGTTTGTGCGGGTCCTCGAGGGGAGGATGCAGAAAAAAGACCGTGTGCGGATGTTTGCCAGCGACAAACTTTTTGAAGTGGACAATGTGGGAACCTTTACCCCCGCTTTGGTGGTCAGTCAAGAGCTGCGAGCAGGCGATGTGGGCTGGGTGGCTGCGGGCATCAAAGACATTCACGATGCCCAAGTCGGCGATACCATCACGGGTTTTGACCGACCCACCGAAACTCCCTTCCCTGGCTTTAAACCCTCGCAGCCCGTGGTTTTTTCGGGGCTGTACCCCACCGATACCGAGGATTACCGCAAGCTGCGCGAAGCCCTCGAGAAGTTGAAACTCAACGATGCCGCCTTTAGCTTTGAACCCGAGACCTCCAAGGCGCTGGGTTTTGGTTTTCGCTGCGGATTTTTGGGACTGTTGCACGCCGAAATTGTGCAAGAACGGCTCGAGCGGGAATTCGATCTGGATTTGATCGCCACCGCCCCCGCCGTGATCTACCACATCACCCTGACCGATGGCAAAGCCTTTTATTCGCAAAACCCCGCCGAATTCCCCACCCCAGACCGCGTGGAGATGTACCAAGAACCCTACATCAAGCTCAGCATTATTTTGCCCAACGAATACGTCGGCCCGGTGATGCAAATGCTGCAAGAGCGGCGCGGAACCATGCTGAATATGCAGTATATGGACAACGAAGGCAAACGCATCGACCTGCGCTATGAAGTGCCTTTTGCTGAAATCCTTTACGATTTCCATGACCGCCTCAAAAGCATCTCGAGGGGTTATGCCAGCATGGATTACGAGCAAATTGGCTACCGCGAGGGCGACTTGGTTAAGGTGGATATTTTGGTCAACAACGAGATCGTGGACGCATTGGCCCTGATCTGCCACCGCGACAAAGCCTATAGTTTGGGCCGCAAAATTGTAGACAAAATGGCAGAAGTGATTCCCCGCCAAATGTTCCCCGTGCCGATTCAAGCAGTGATCGGTGGAAAAATCATTGCACGGGCCACGGTGCAGGCATACCGCAAAGATGTGTTGTCTAAATGTTATGGTGGCGACATCAGCCGTAAGAAAAAGCTACTGGATAAGCAGAAGAAAGGCAAAAAGCGCATGAAAGCCATTGGAACCGTAGAAGTTCCTCAAGAAGCGTTCTTGGCAGTCCTCTCGAGCGATGAATAGGTAACAACGCTATAAATAACGATAGAAATTTTTTATAAACTTTGCATAGAATGCAAATCAATGCAAGTCGTTCTAATTTTAGATTTCGCGTACTGGGCGAGTTTAAAACCCGCCCTACCTAATTTTTTCTGTGATCTCGAGAAAAATTTTATATTTGTGATCATGTGCTTTACGAATAACGAATAACGAATAACGAATAGCTTCTCTAATATAAGCGTTTCAAAACATCATCGGACATCGAAAAAGAATGCTCGAGGGTAGGAAATGCTCTCGAGCGGACTTCTTCGGCGTATTGCACCAAGGCTTCTACCGAAAGGCGGCCCAGTTCGGCGTATTGCTTGACAAATTTGGGTTTAAAGCGGTCATAGATGCCCAAAACATCGTGATAGACCAATACCTGACCATCACAGGTACTGCCCGCGCCAATTCCAATGGTGGGAATGCCAATTTGCTCAGTGATCAGGGTTCCCAGTTTGTGTGGAATGGCCTCGAGAACCACCGAAAAAGCCCCCGCCCGCTCGAGACTTTTGGCTCCCTCGAGGATCATTTGGGCGCTTTTTTCATCTTTGCCCTGCACTTTAAAACCGCCCAAAGCGGTAGCGGTTTGCGGGGTAAGGCCCACATGTCCCATTACAGGGATGTTGTGCTGAGTCAGTTGCTGCACGATCTCCAGGACGGGTTCTCCCCCCTCGAGCTTGACCGCATCCGCGCCCGTTTCTTTGATCAACCGCACCGCTGCCCGCAGTGCATCTGGCGTACCGGTTTGGAAGCTGCCAAAAGGCATATCCACCACAATAAAGCTCGAGGGAGCGCCGCGCCGTACCGCTTTGGCATGGTGAATCATGTCCTCTACGGTGACTTGCATGGTCGAGTCGTAGCCCAACACGGTCATGCCCAAGCTATCGCCCACCAAAATGATGTCTCCCCCCGCCGACTCGCATTGCAGGCCGCCTGCATAGTCATAGGCAGTCATCACCACCAGAGGGACTTTTCCTTTGTGATCCAGAATATCGGGAACGGTTTTTTTCATGTCTCTAGTTTAATGCTTATGGCTAACGTTCGTTTGGGGGAGCGGGTTGCTGCGCGGGAGGGCGAG
>JANYFS010000279.1 GCA_025359705.1 Deinococcales bacterium
AATGACCGCGACACCGATGACCGCGTGACTGCCGAACGTGCATTTTTGGCAGGCATGGGCGCGGGCTGCATGGCTCCGATTGGCGCACTTGCCATCCTCAAAGACGGCATTCTCAAGCTCGAGGGCTGGTTGTCTGCGCCAGACGGTAGCAATCTGATTCAAGCCACCATCGAGGGCGACTCCGACGAATGCGAAGATCTGGGCCTCGAGCTGGCGCAAGATGTGTTGAAGCAGGGTGGGAAGGCATTGGTAGGAGCTTAAGTTTTCCGTTTTTCATAAAGATGTGTGGCTCGAAGCTAAGTCTCGAGCCACACATCTTTTTCTTACCCTCATGCAATATTTCCCCAACTATGTGTAGATCCGCGTGAATGCGGACGAGCCAGCGGCCCGTCCCTACGAAAGATTGGTTTTTTGGTGAAAAGTCGCTTGCGGAAGGTATCTCTGAGAAATGACTTAACCTCGATCCATACATCTTTTTCTTACTCTCTTACCCTCTCGAGCGGCGTTTCGTAGACCTCGGTTTCACCACTGCGCTCGAGGCTTCGACTTTGGCTGGTACCACTTTGCCCCTCGAGTCTAGCTCGATGTTCCAGTGGGCTGCCATCACACGGCGCACCGCAGGCAGAGCCACGGCGGAGCCTTCGCCCGCGTGTTCAAAAAAGGCCACCACGACCACATCGGGATTGGCGACGGGGCCGTAACCTTCGTACCAAGAATGTTCGGTGCCTGCCCGAACTCCATAGCCTGTCAATGGGGCTTGGGCGGTTCCAGTTTTGCCGCCTGTCACAATCGGGAAATGTTTGGGGCCAAGCATATGGCTCGAGGTTCCTTTTTGCACGGTCATTTGCATTCCTTGCTTGACCAAATTCCAGTTGCTGGACTTGCCGCTCACCTGCACCGTGGGCTTGGGGGTTTGCAGTTGGCTGCCCACCTTGCGAACCAAAGTAAGAGGTCGGCTAGCTCCTTCGTTGATGATGGTGGTCAGCGCTCGAGCGATCTGGGCGGGTGAAACCAGCAAAGCCCCTTGCCCGATGGCATAGTTCAGGGTAAAGCCTTTAAACCAATTCCAGCCGCGTTTATCCCATTCGGCATGGCTGGGAACCAAACCCGTATCCTCGCTCAGCTCGAGGCCGGTGGGTTGCCCGAAACCAAATTCGCTGGCCCGCTGCGCCAAAACGTCGCCATATGGCTCGAGTCCTGCCCCGATAGCAGCTTGAAAAAACCAAGTGTTACAGGAATTGGCAATGGCCCCTCGAGCGTCCATCACTCCCATGCCCCGCGTGTTCCAGTTGCGCCAATAGCGCCCGCCAAAAGTGATGCCTGGGGCGCAGTTGTAGCTGCGGTTGCCCCAACGTTCCAAAAAGGCATTGGTGGAGGTGGGTTTGAACACGCTGCCTGGGGTGTAGCTCGAGACGGCGCGGTTGCTTAGCGCCCCGCTTTCGCCGGTTAGAGCCGCCACCAATTCTTTGGGGCGGGGCGATGTAGAAAACCAGTTGGGATTGAGTGGGGGGCTACTTGCCATCGCCAAAACCTCGCCACTACGCGGATCGAGTGCGATGATGGCCCCTTTGGGAACGGCAATGGTGGGTAAACCATTGCGCTTGCGCTGGTCGTTGTATTCCACAATGCCGTCGGCGAGTGCTTTTTCGGCGGCTTTTTGCAGCTTGCTATCGATGGTCAAATACAGATCCTGCCCCGAGCGCCCAGGATCGGTCACAGTTTCGCTCGAGAGCCGCCCCGAAGCATTCACCTCGAGCAAAGAGCGCCCATTTTTACCTTGCAGTAGGTCATCCAAGCTGGATTCGATGCCGCTGCGCCCTACCAAATCGCCCAGCACATAGTTACCACTATCCACCTCTTTGCGGTTGGCCTCGGAAGTGTAACCCAGCAGATTTCCCGCCACAGAACCTTGGGGATAAATGCGTTGCAAACGGCGGCGCAGCTCGAGGGAAGGTTGAAATAGGGTAAGTTCCTCGAGGGCGGCAATGCGGTCTGGGGGTAGGTTGGAAGCGAGGGTGCGTTCTGGCTCGAGCTTGGTATCCAACACGGGCAAAACAGGGTTTCCAATGCCCGCCAGATAGCGAATCCGTTCCCAACCCAGCACTTCGCCGCCGCTATAGACCAGATCCACCGCTAATTCATTTTTGGCGAGTAAAACCCCGTCCCTTGTGTAAATATTGCCCCGTAGCGCCCGAATCACATTTTCCCGCCGAAAGTTGTCCAAACTGGCCTGTTTAAAACTCTCAAAGCGGCGAATCTGCAAATCGTAGAGCCGCACCCCATATCCGCCTAGCATCAGCAAAAAAACCAAGGCAATCGAACGCGCCCGCGTCCAAGGCATGGGCAAACCCCGATTTTTGGTTTTTGGTTTATTGCCTGCCAGTGCCATTAGCGCAAACGCTCCCCAAAGTCGGAAAAGTCTTCGAGTGGCCCCAAAAACACCCTCGAGAGGGCTTTCCAAGGCAGGTAGAGCAGCAGGGCAAACAGCATTTGCAACGGGAACAAGGTATACAGGGTTTGCACAGTCACTAAATCATTACGCAACCAATAGGTCAAAATCAGGAAACTAAGCCACTGACCGACCACCGCCAGCACCACCCCCAAGCCTTCGCGCAGGCGTGGGGCCAGATTGAAAAAACCATCCAACGAGCGAAACATCAGCACCGCCCCCGCCAGTCCCAAAGCGTGCAATCCAAAATAACCATGCCCCAGCAGATCCTCGAGCATTCCCAAACCGTAACCGATAAAAACCCCTGTCACTGCCGAATAGCGCAGGGCCACCACCAGCGCGGTCAACAAAAACAAGTCTGGCCCCGCCCAGCCAGCGGGCAGCAGTTGAGGCAAGCCGCTCGAGAGGGCAATGAGTAGCATAAAAAAGAGAATTCGTCGAATCATATCTGTGTATCCAAAGTAAGGGTGTAGCCTCGAGAAGTCTAGTACAAAAGGGTGAAGGGTTGGAAAATAGAGAAAAAGGTTTGGGGAAAGGGTGGGAGGGGCGCTCGAGGGGCAGAAATTGGCATGGACTTGGAGCTTAGTAAATTTATACTTGGTTTAATTTTAGATAATATTGACTAATAATGATTAAAATGCTTAGAATGTGAGGTGTTAAAACAACCAAACGGATATATTGGCTAATTATGGATATGCCCTCGGATGTTCTAACGCTCGACGAGGTTGCCACGTACCTGCGAATCTCTAAATCCTCGCTCTACAAAATCGTGCAGCGAGGAGAAATTCCTGGTCAAAAGATTGGAAAACATTGGCGATTTCACCGAACTTCCCTCGAGCAGTGGTTGAAAGAAGGCTTCAAAATAGAAGGTCATGTGGAAGGTAAAATAACCGTTCAAACAGATCACAGGGCAAACATAGGGGAGGTGTCTTCTTGAAAGTCGCATCATTTTTTACGGGTATTGGCGGGTTTGATCTGGGCTTCACTCGAGCGGGAATGCAGGTGGTTTTTCAGAGTGAAATCAACGAATTTAGCAGAAATGTTTTGCAAAAGCATTGGCCCGAAGTTCCTTTGTGGGGGGATATTAACCAAATTCGGGCCTCAAACATTCCAGAAGCGGACTTATGGTGTGGCGGTTTCCCCTGCCAAGATCTATCCCTTGCCAACCAAGGAAAACGCTTGGGTTTAGAAGGAGAACGAAGTGGACTTTTCTACAGATTTGCTGACCTTGTGTCTGAACGGCGACCACGATGGGTTGTACTTGAAAATGTTCCAGGATTGCTCAATAGTGCCAACGGAGCAGATTTTAGAGCCGTTATCAGCACGTTGGACCAACTCGGGTATGGCGTTTCGTGGAGAATTTTCGATGCAAAATACTTTGGAACACCCCAGCGCCGTCGTCGAGTCTTCCTTGTCGCAAGTCTTGGAAACCTCCTCTCCGCTGGCGTACTTTTTGAACCAGGAACAAATTCTCTCGCTGCTGAACCGAGCCTCAGACCGCGACAAGCCGCTACCAGCGGACTTGGAAGCGGCTTACCAGACTCAAATACAAATGCTGATACCACAAATGCAGACACCTATGTCATCCAACATGCCAGCATTGGACGAAAACACACCGCTGGCCCCCAAGCCAAAGGCTACCGCAACGATGGAGAAGCCTATACCCTGGACTCGAGGGGATCTTCAGACGCTGTTTGTGCGCCGAATGCTCCCTACCGAATACGAGAAGTTGCAGGGCTTTCCACCCAACTGGACGGACACCGCTACCGAGCCGTAGGAAATGCGGTTGCCGTACCTGTAATTGAGTGGATTGGACACCGAATCATGGGTATTGAAGCTGCGGTCAAGCGACTGCACATGCAAGATTACGACTCGAGGGTGCTGGCAACGACTTCGTAAACTGAATTGGTGCTAGATTGGGCCAATGACCCATGTCGCCGAATATCTCGGACAACGTACCGATGTAGCAGAACCCACCATTATTCCCACTGCTTCGGATGCGATGTGTCCTTTTATGAACTCGAGCTGTAGCAAAAT
>JANYFS010000298.1 GCA_025359705.1 Deinococcales bacterium
TGACTTTGCAGGAGTGGAAGTCCTCCATTTGACTCGCTGGATTTACTCGAGCCTGTTGATCAAAGATGAGCGTCCCATCGTACTTTTCGATCTGATTATCAAAAAACTTTCAGACCGTAAAACCATTCTTCCAGGCGCTACCGTGCTGGCTAGGTTGATCGTTAAATTTAGAGAACATCTCAATAATCTGGTGTACCACAAGCTTACCAAGCGCCTTACTCCAGAACATAAAACAACCCTCGCCAATCTGTTGATCATTCCTGAAAATAAGCGAAAAACCCCTCTAGAAGTGCTTAGAACACCCCCCGTACACGACAGTTCAAAGGGACTTCTAACCGCTCTTGATCGGTTGGAAACCATCAAAAACCTGAATATGGGTAGCATTGACACCCGTGATATTCCCTCGAGGCGATTGGATACTCTAGCACGTCATGCCCTCTTAACTTGGACAGGGAATATTGCAAAACTTAGTGAACCCAGGCGGTATGCTACTTTGTTGGTGACGATTCAATATCTAGAAAAAACTGCTCTAGACGATGTATTGGATATTTTTGAAGTGGTGATGAGTGGTCTGGGAATTAAAAGCCGAAACAAAAGAAGAAAAGAGCGAATCAGAACCCTTAAAGACTTGGATGCTGCTTCAATTTTACTGGGAGAAGCAGTAAGTCTTGTGTTGGACAGCTCTATTACTGATAGCGAACTTAGAAATGCTATTTTCAAACACATTCAGCAAAGCACGTTACAGCAGGCCAGAGATTCGGTACATGAACTGACCAGTGGGATACCAAAAGAAGATATTGAGTCCTGGACGTATGTAGGTACAACCATTCAAAGATTTTTAAGTCGCCTACTTCAGAAAATCCCCTTTGAAGGTCTGCCCAATATGAAACCTGTGTTGGCTGCCTTAGCCTTTTATCAAAAACCACATAAGAAAGGAAAAGCTTGGAAATCCGCTCCCACAGAGTTTATTCCCAGCGATTGGAAGTCCTTGGTCATTCTTCAAAATAAAGAAATTGATCCCCACTACTATGCCATTTGCCTCGAACTGGAACTCCAAAACGCTCTAAAAAAACGAGAAGTTTTTGTGGTGGAGAGTCCCAGATATGGTGATCCCAGAGCGCAACTTTTATCGGACCAAAATTGGCTGGCTGTCCGAGATACGGTATGCCGCACTTTGGACTGGTCGTTAGACCCAAAAGTAGAACTGGAGCATTTACAAAGCAAACTCGATCAGGCCTATACCCTAACGAGTCATCAGCTCGAGGGCAATACCACCTTGAGGATGGAGCTACAGGACGGGATAATCACTCCAATCATCACCCCTTTGGAAGCTTTGGAGATCCCTGTTCGGTTGCGTGATTTACAAACGCAAATGGAATCTCGACTTCCCGAGGTCGATTTGTCCGAAATGATGCTGGAGATGCAGGCTTTTTGTGGTTTCGCCGATGAGTTTACCAATGTCAGTGAGGGTAAAGAACGCTTGCCAGACCTTACTAAATCGATTTGTGCTATTTTGACCGCTCGAGCGTGTAACATCGGTTTAAAGGCAGTTTCTCGAGCTGGAGATCCTGCACTGTCCCTTGGACGCTTATCTTGGGTACAACAAAATTACCTCAGAACAGAAACCATCATCAAAGCAAATGCCAAATTGGTGGAGGCACATTCGATGCTTCCCTTGGCTCAAGTATGGGGTGGAGGTGAAATTGCATCTGCGGATGGTATTCGATTTGTGGTTCCCTTAAAAACCATCCATGCTCGTTTCAATCGAAAATACTTCGGCTCACAGCGGGGTATCACCTATTACAACTTTACCAGTGATCAATTCACGGGGTTTCATGGAATGGTGATTCCAGGTACCCTGCGAGACTCGCTGTATGTGCTTTCAGGTTTACTCGAGCAACAAACCAGTTTAAAACCTATGGAAATTATGACGGATACCCATGGTTACAGTGATATGGTCTTTGGTCTTTTTCATTTACTGGGATACCAATTTTCTCCCAGACTTGCGGATGTGGGTGGAACTCGGTTTTGGCGTTTGGGCAATGACACCGATTATGGAGAACTCCAGCAGGTGGCTCGCCATAAAATTAAACCACAGCTCATTTCGGAGAATTGGGAAGATTTACTTCGTTTGGCAGGATCTTTGAAATTAGGCGCGATTCGAGCTGTAGATGTGATGAAGGTCTTGACTCGAGGGAACACTACCCCAACATCTTTAGGGAAAGCAGTGGCTGAATTGGGCCGAGTGGCTAAAACCTTGCATGTGTTGGCTTACGTGAACGATGAAAGTTATCGCCGAAGAATTGTATTACAGCTTAACCGTGGGGAAGGGCGACATAGCTTAGCTCGAGCGATTTATCACGGGAATAAAGGAGAAATGCGCCAAAAGTACCGCGAAGGGATGGAAGATCAACTGGGAGCTTTGGGGTTGATGTTAAACGTGGTGGTGTTGTGGAATACCCGTTACATGTCCGCTATTTTGGATTGGTTGGAAGCAACCGAGGAAAAACCTGTTATGGAAGATGTCGAGCGTATTTCACCCTTGAGACATAGCCATATCAATGTATTGGGTCGGTATCATTTTGAGCTGAGTGAAGAGGTTGAGTTGGGGGGAATGCGTCCCTTACGTGATCCAGATGCTTTGGATGCTTTTGAAACGCTGTTAGGGTAGCTGAGTAAAAAAATTTAAGGAGCGATGTATAGGATTTCTCTCTCTAATCATCGCATGATTTCTACTTGTCTCGAGCGGGGTTTTTTGGATTATGAGTGTTGTTTAACGTAGGTTTTGTCACCACTGGTTGTCGGACCCCATACCATAGCTGTCGATCTCGGCCCGCGTACAAACCCCGCAGGTTGCCTGTCCACAGTGCCAAACACGCTCCTCAAGCCTGCACAGTCACTACCACCCGCACCCTGAGCCATACCCCATGTTTTGGCGGGTCGGTACAGCTTCTCTTGCGAGTCCGCCGATTTCGCTGCAAAGAAATAACCTGCTCGAGACAGGTGTTTTGTGAACCCCTTACTGGAATTGCTGGGAGATCTGCCCGCATGACGCTCCCCCTGACCCAGCGGATTCAGGACACCGCAGTGCTCCCGGATCGCAGCGCCACCACTCTAGCCACTTGGCTCAAACAACAC
>JANYFS010000308.1 GCA_025359705.1 Deinococcales bacterium
TTCTCCTCGAGTTAAAGCGGCCCTGCGGAAAGAGCAGCAACCAATAAAGTAATAGTGAAACATTGATCGCAGATAGAGCAGGTTGAATAAAGTCCCAACGCTGAACCGATAAACTGGGAGCTAAATCGATACAGGTCAGCGAAGTGGTAAATAGTGTCAGGGCAGTAAGCGCAGCAAAGGGTTGATGGGCTTTGTGCCAAGCCAAGGTGACAGCAAAAACGCAATAAATTAAAGCGGTGATTGCGCTCGA
This sequence comes from Deinococcales bacterium, assembly GCA_025359705.1. Taxonomy (GTDB): domain Bacteria; phylum Deinococcota; class Deinococci; order Deinococcales; family Deinococcaceae; genus JACMOA01. The sequence goes on from JANYFS010000308.1 coordinate 251, forward strand.
GCCAAGCCGAAGATACAAATTGAGATTTTGTCCCGTGAATATTGGCGCAGTTTCACCATTTTGCAGCAGCATAATGCGGAAACCCAAACCTGCCAAATTTGCAAGTAGCGCATAAACTGCCACAACTGCCAAAATAATCTTGACTGCCCGCAAGCCTTTACCCTCGAGCGGTCTGTACCAATCGTCTGGAACGGGATTGGTTCTGCTCTGGGAATCCCCCATAAGTGGCTCGAGGGGGAGGGGGATTTGCACTGTCATGAGGAGAATCTTAGCACACTGTTAAGAAGTAGGGCGCTCAAAAAAGTTGCGATCTGAACGAATACAAAAAAATATCGTCTCACATAGACTCAAACTATTTCTTAAGCAAGCTAAAGTGGACAGTGCGAGTGGCTTTTTTTTGTTTTTGGGGTTCGGCTACCAGTGGTAACAAAACTCCCTCTAAACAATATTCATAATCCAAAAATACCGCTTGAGACAACTAAAAATCATGCAATGATTAAAGGGGTTGATTAAAGGGGTATTAGGCACATCAAGGGAACTTACCCCCTTAAGAAAAAACACCCACCCCTCGAGCGCAAACCCGCTCCAAAACTTTTGTGACGCTTTTTGTGACGCACCCTTTTTAGAATCTATTTCAGTCATCGCCATTTCAGTCATCGTTTCAGTCATGGTGATGGGTTGCAAGCTCATTCGTTCTCAAACACACCGCTCGAGGGAGAGTTTTTTAGATGTCTCTAACCAAGTTAAATCCAAGCAAAGTCAAGCACAGCAAAGTCAAACAAAGCAAAATCAAATTGTTGGTGGGTGCAATCGCACTGGCGGGGGTGGCCTACGCCGCAACCACTTCGCTGAATCTGGTGATCAATGGAGAAGTCTCGAGCGCCAAGGCGATTGTGGTGAATAACCAGACCTATGTGCCAATCAGCGCCCTGAAAAGTTTGGGAATTTTAGTATCTAGCAAAGGCACCACCGTTTCCCTCTCGAGCGCAAAAACCCCTGTACTGAGTGGTGGTTCGGCAAATTCTGGCTCGAGCGGTGCGGGTGGGGCCAATCAGAAAAACAGTGTGGAGGGTTGCTTGGGCGAGCAACTGTTTAACGGAATTTGGCGGCTGCGGGTTGCCAAATTGGAAGCCTTTGTGGAGGGTAGCCGCAATGGTTATGACCTAACCCTCGAGTTGCGTAATGGTGTTGGCAACACCATTACGGGAACCGCTACAGGCATTAGCCCCAGCGATGACGGCAAAAATTTGGTTCTAGCAGATGGTCAGACCCTCGCGTTTTCAAACGATAGTGCCAGCAATTGGGTAGATACAGCCTACAAAAGTATTCCACAAGGCGCGTTAAACAAAGCGGTGCTTCGCTACTATATGCCAGAGGGTACAGCCGAAAAACCCATCAAGTTTTTGTTTGAAATCAATGCCAGCAAGTTAGACAAAGATTTAAAACTGAGTTACACTGTCAAAGATCCCAGCTTTAGAGTGAATTTGACCTGCCAAAAATAGCCCTAAATAGCCCTCGAGTCTAAAAATCTTGCGTCAATATCTTAACCGCCCAAAATCTTGGCTCGAGTGGTAAAAATACAACACACTCGAGCCAATTTATCCAATATTAGGAGTCAACATGTTAAACAAAACTCCCTCGAGCGGTGTGGCAGTCAATTTCACATTCAAATAGCCCTAAACCACTTGCAGCACAGCCATTTACCCCATGCCATAAACTTTCCCCCCAACATCCCTTACACTGGGGCCATGACCCCACGCTCGAGGGTGAATTCTACACATTCCAACACTTCTGTACCTGTCTCCCCCACGGGGCAGGTTTTGCAGATTGTGGTTCAGGGAGAATTTAACTGTTTTCTAACAGAAAATCCCATCAAATTCCCTACCAAACGCACCCAAGCCATCGTTGCGTATTTGGCGCTCGAGGGGAATATTGCTCGAGATAAATTGGCGAATTTGCTGTGGGACACGCTCGAGGTGGAAGATCCACGCCGAAATTTGCGCCAAGAATTGTACCGCCTTTCCAAAACCCCGCTGGCAGCCTTTTTACGGCTCGAGGAAGACCAGCTTGGGCTGGAAAATGTGCAGGTGGAAACGGGTTTGTGGGTCTGTGATCCGCCCAAAGCGGTAGCTTTGCTGGGCAGTTTTAGCCTCAAAGAAGCGCCCCATTTTGAGGCTTGGCTCGAGCAGCGCCGTGTTGCGTTTGCGGCGGAGTATGCCGCTCAGCTCGAGGGGGAGGCCGCACGGCTCGAGGGTTTGGGCGAAATGCCAGGCGCACTACAGATCAACCGCCAGTGGGTGGCCCAAGACGAATTACAAGAAACCGCCCAATACCAACTGATTCGGCGTTATGGAGAATTGGGGCAAATGAATGAGGCTCAGCGACAACTCGAGCGCTTTACCCAACTGCTCGAGCAAGAGTTGGGGCTTTTGCCGCTGCCCGAGACCTTGGCCCTGCTCAAGCGCTTGCAAACCCGCTCATTGATGGTGCAAACCAAAATTCCTACCGATGTGGTGTCGGAGTTGCCTTTGCTGAGTCGGCTCGAGCGGCTGAATGCTGCGTCCAAACAACTGCTCGAGGCGGCCTGTTTGTACGGCGAAGGTTTTACCCTCGAGCTGCTTTCAGGAACCACTGCACTGTCCGAGTGGCAAGAGTTGGATGCGCTCGAGCGGGCGGTGGAGGCGCGTTTGATTCACCCCACCAATCACCAAAAAAACCAGGGCTACAACTTCAACCACGATTTGGTGCGGCTGGCCCTCGAAAACCACCTGTTGCCCGAACGAAAAAAACTGCTGCACCGCAAATTGGCCCAAAACCTCGAGCGGCTGGGGCATCATCCTGCACGTATTGCCGAACACCTCGAGCGGGGCGGGTTGCACAGCCAAGCCCTATTGCACCGCATCCGAGCCGCCCAACATGCCAACTCCATTTTTGCCCATACCGAGGCACTCGAGCAGTACCAAAAAGCGCTGAGCAACGGAGCCAGCGGCGAAACCGCCCTCGAGATTTATCAAGCGCAAACCCGCATTTATGGCAAAAACGGTAATTTGCTCGAGTGGGACACCACCATTCGGGCCATGTCTCAATTGGCGGCCCACCATTCTCCAGTTTGGCAACGCCAAGCCGTCCTCGAGCGGGCCTATTTTGAACTGGATGCGGCGCACTTCCCGCTGGCTTTTGAACTGGCCTCGAGCCTGCTGGAAGGTGTGCTGGAAGCAGAATTAGAACCCACCGCCCGCTTTATTGTGGGGGTGGCGGCCCTGCGTTTGGGCAAATTCGAGTTGTCCCGCACTCAGCTCGAGCGTAGTTTGGAACTCCGTTTGCGACTGGATAGCGATACCGCCAATGCCCACTACCATTTGGCAGCCTTGGCAGTGCAAGAACAACGGCTTGAGCAAGCCCAGCCCAGTATCGAGACCGCACTTCATCTGTTTGTGGCGCTGGGCCACCGCCCAGGCGAGGCCAAAGCCCGCTTATTGACAGGTGTTTTGTGCAATATGCAAGCAGATACAGCCCAAGCCACCCAGCAGCTCGAGATTGCCCTAGCTTTGGCCCAAACCCTCGAGCTGCACAATGTGGAACTGGCAGCGCGGCAAAATCTGCTTCAGGTGTGTTTAAGCCAAAGCCAGTGGGAAGCGGCCCTCGAGCATTTGCAGGCGGCTCAAAAATTGCTGGAGAAGCAACCCAACCCCTATTTGGCAGGAACCTTGCTGGCTTCGCAAGCCATGATTTTGGGGGCCAAGGGAAACCTAGCCGACATGCTCGAGACTTGCCAAAAAGCAATTGAAAATGCAGACACCCTCGAGATGCACCCACAACGGGTTTTACGGCGGTTGGTCTGGTGCAAAAACCTGCTGGACTGTGGTCAAAGCCAGTCCGCAGGGCAGATTCTGGAAGTTGCCCAACAGGTGTTTCAGAAACATGCCCTCGAGTCTTTGCAACCGCTGCTAACCCTGTACCAAGCCCTGCTGGAATGGGCCAAATTCCCCTCGAGTGAAGTGGCCCTCGAGACCACGCAAAACTTGCCCCCCTTTGCGGACATCGAAGCCGAATCCGTGCGTTTGCTGGCTTTGGGACGGTATTGGCTGAATAAAAACCCTGCCATCACCTGTGCATTGCTTACCCAACCCCCTTGGTCTCAAAGTTCGGAAGCAGAACGTCTGGCACTGCTTTTGCGGGCCACCTCGAGTGCAAATACCGAAACCGTTCAAATGTCCCAAACCCTACTCGAGTCTGGAAAAGTCCCCCCGCTCGAGTCTTTGGAACTGCGCCAAGTTTTGATTCGGCACCATCCCCAAAACCTCGAGTTACACCAGCAACAACAGCAAACCCTCGAGCGTCTGACCCAAGGTTTACCTTTTGCCGAAGCCGCAAAAACGTTCTGGCTCGAGCGGTTTGGATTGGACGCTTAACCCATACTCTCGAGCAGCAACTCGGCAACATCCTTAACCACAATCTGTTCATCCCGTCCAGGACTCGAGGTCAACATGCTTTTGCAAAAAGGACAGCCCACTGCCACGGTTTTGGGGGTTCCTTTGGCGGGGTTTGCCGCGTCCAAACGGGCTTGAATCTCGTTGAAACGGTTGCTGGAGATGCGTTCGTCGCCTTCCTCTTCCTCTTTCCAAAACTGTGCGCCGCCCGCGCCACAGCAAAAGGAGTTTTCGCGGCTGCGCTCGAGTTCCAAAATCTCGGTGCCAAGCGCCTGAATCACCGCTCGAGGCGCATCGTACACCCCGTTGTGACGGCCCAAATAACAGGGGTCGTGGTAGGTCAGACCCCCCTCGAGGGAATACTGCGGAACCAAACGGTTCTCCTCGAGCAGCATCTCGAGGTATTGGCTGTGGTGCATCACCGCGTAATTGCCGCCCAGTTGCGGGTATTCGTTGCCCAAGGCGTTCATGCAGTGCGGGCAGGTAGCCACAATCAGCTTAGGATTGACCGTGTTGAGGGTAATGATGTTTTGGCCCGCCAACTCTTGATACAAAGCCTCGTTGCCCGCCCGCCGCGCGGTATCGCCCGTGCAACTTTCTTGCTTACCCAGCACTGCAAAATTCACCCCTGCTTGGGTGAGGAGTTGCACAAAGGCTCGAGCGGCTTTTTGGGCGTTGGGATCATAGGATGCAGCACAACCCACCCAGTACAACACGTCTGGATTGGGGTTTTCTTGAACGGTGGGAACGTACAGCCCGTCGGCCCATTCCATGCGTTTATCTTTGGCAATGCCCCACGGGTTTCCCGCCCGCTCCATCCCGCGAAACGCCCCGACCAATTGGCTGGGGAATTCGCCTTCGATCATCACCTGGTAGCGGCGGATGTCGATGATGTCCAGCATTTGCTCGTCTTGCACGGGGCAGACCTGCATACAGGCTCCGCAGGTGGTACAGGCCCACAGTGCCTCGGGGGAAATTGCAAACTCGAGCAGGGGTAATGGGGTGCTGCCTTGCAAAAAAGTGGCGTTGAGTTCCATGCGCTTGTTGATCTCGAGAGCGGCGGGTGAAAGCGCTTTGCCTGTGCTGCTGGCGGGGCAGACATCTTTGCAGCGGTTGCACTGAATGCAGGAATACGCGTCCAGCACTCGAGGCCATTCCAAATCGGTTAAGAGCTTGGCTCCGATGTGTGGTT
>JANYFS010000371.1 GCA_025359705.1 Deinococcales bacterium
TGTTGCAAAATTTGAGCCGCATCCAATACCGTTTGCAAGTTGTTGGCAAGACCATGTGCGCCCGCATACAAAGCAATAAAAGGTGTGGCATTATGATCATTACTCGAAATATCACGGTCATTCCCTTGAATTCCATTTGGCAACCAAGTCACATCTTTGGCCCCTCGAGCGGTTAAATGATCCTGAGCCGCAGGCAACACCGAAATCACATGAGCAGATTTGCGATATAAAAACCGCTCAAGCTGTTCCAATACCAATACCACAGGATGCTTGCGACTAAAATTCCCCAACTCAATCAAACTCTCGGGCCAAAGATCGCGCACCTCGAGGACAAAAGGAACCTTCCAATGCGCTGCCAATTGCTGCGCTGCCAACCCCGACAACAAATGTGGACTCGAGCCAAGAACCAAATCAAAGGTTTCTAAGGTTTTCCCCCTCGAGATTGCACTTTGAGCAAAGCTTACCATATTGATGATTCTCTTAACCGAGTTTCCTTGATAGGCAGGAGTCTTTACCCATAAAAAAGTCACACCCTCAATCACCTCGAGGTCTTTAGCTTCTTCTTTTTGAGTAAAATGATTGATTCCCGCCGCAATAATACTGACCTGATGCCCCCGCGCTACCAACTCTCGAGCGAAACTAAAACTGCGGGTGATTCCTGGTTGCTTTGGGCTAACCGCATATTGGTTGACAATCAAAATATTCAAGCTCGAGTCTCCTGTTCATTTATTTCAGTATCCAACGCATTCAAAATACGCTGTGCAGCGTCCCCTGCACCATAAGGATTCCCCTCGAGGCCATGTGACCCATGCGAACCCAACACCAGTTCAAAGGCTCGAGTGAGGCCGCCCACGCTGTGCGGCGGGGCCAAGCGGTTCCAGCCCAACTCGAGCAGCTCCACCCATTCGGTTTCGTCTCGCAGGGTCACGCACGGCACACGGTGAAAGAAGGCTTCTTTTTGCAGCCCACCCGAATCGGTGGCAACTAGGGCCGCCCCTTTGGTCAGCGTGACCATATCCAAATATCCCACGGGTGCGAGCAGGTGGATACCAGAATGCACCCCAAGCGGTACAATCCCTTCCCGCTCGAGGGTGTGGCGGGTTCTAGGGTGCAGCGGGAGCAGAATCGGATGGCTTTGGGCCAATTCTGCAAAAGCGGCAAAAATAGTTCGCAGCCGCTCGAGGTTGTCGGTATTTTCGGCACGGTGAATGGTCGCCAACACGTAAGATTTTGGCTCGAGTTGGAGGGTTTGCAAAATGCCCGTGGGGTTTTTGCCAAAATGCAGAGCCGCGTCGTACATCACGTCGCCCGTCCAAAGCACTCGAGCGTCGGGGATGCCCTCTTTTTTCAGTTGTTCGAGTGCGGTTTGGGTGGGCGCAAACAGCAGGCTCGAGGCGTGATCGGTCAGTACACGGTTAATTTCCTCGGGCATCTGGCGGTTAAACGAACGCAAACCCGCTTCCACATGGGCCACAGGAATATGCAGTTTTACCGCAGCTAAAGCCCCCGCAAGGGTGGAATTGGTATCGCCATACACCAAAACCCAGTCGGGCTGCTCCGCCAGCATCACCCCCTCGAGTGCCTCGAGCATCCGCCCCGTCTGCATCCCATGCCCGCCAGACCCAATCCCCAAATGGTGTTTGGGCTGCGGGATTCCCAGTTCCTCAAAAAAAACATCGGACATATTGGCATCATAGTGCTGACCTGTATGCACCATGATCTCTTCAAATTGGCTCGAGCGCGAAAATTGGCTCGAGACTACCGTTGCTTTAATAAATTGGGGTCTGGCTCCAACGATGGTTAGGATTTTCTTGGGTTGCATTGTTTCTCCGAAGGGGTGTTTAATAGTTCGTTATTCGTTATTCGTTAAAGATTATTGGATCGAGGGGAAGGTTATTTTTTTCATGTTTACCCATCTCGAGCAAACCAATCTTTTCTTACGTTCTTATGCTCTTACCCTGTTACCCTCTTACCCCCAGCCATAACAAGCTCATCGCTGCGGTAAACCTCGAGCGCTGTTCATGCAAATGCTGATCCGAAAACACTTTTTCCACATCTCCATCAAAGTATTCTTTTGTATCATCTGCTCGCTCGAGCAAACCTGTACGAATGGTTTGGCCCAACCCCCGCTCGAGCCAGTTTTGGGAAACATCGAAGCCGCGTTTATAGCGGGCCATGCGGATGGATTCGGGAATTCGGCCCTCGAGTGCTTTTCGCACCACCCATTTGCCATAACCCCCGCGCAATTTAAGAGTGGTAGGCAAAGCCAGAGCCAGTTCCGCAAGGCGGTAATCCATAAAGGGCAAACGGCTTTCTACGCTGTGCGACATGCTGTTGCGGTCTTCGTAGCGCAGCAAAGTGGGCAGGCTCGAGACCAGAATATCTTGGATTTGCCGCCCGCGCAGGCTCGAGGTGGGGGTCAGCAAGGGTTTTTCATATGCGGGAAAGTGTAAACCCGCGTCTGGCTCAGGCTTTTTTGGCCCCAGATAGCGCCGCGCAGCCTGCCCATACAGTTT
>JANYFS010000039.1 GCA_025359705.1 Deinococcales bacterium
GTGATCGATAGAGTTGCAAATAAGTCTATTTTCTTCACAGATGCCGTTCCTAAGCTCGAGGGAGCAAGTTTAACCAACATCACTCGCTACAACGACATTCAATATATAGGGTTAGGTAATTTTCAACAAATTTTTGCCAAAGCTAGTGTGGAATTGTGGCCGATATTTGGTTGGACGGTCATTTTTGCACTTTCTACCATCTTACTCAATACGGTTGCGGGTCTATCTTTGGGTATTTTAATGGCAAATAAGCGGCTCAAATTTCGCAATTTTTACCGCACACTACTTATTTTGCCTTGGGCAGTTCCTGCGGTGATCAGCATTCAAATGTGGGTGGCACTGTTTAACCAAAACTTTGGCATTATTAACCGTGTTTTGGCTTTGTTGGGTTCTGCACCTGTTCCTTGGCTTGCCGATCCACTCTGGGCCAAGATTAGTATTTTGATCGTCAACTTGTGGTTGGGCTTTCCCTACATGATGACCGCCACCATTAGCTCGCTTGCTAGCATCTCCGATGATCTCTATGAAGCGGCTTCGATTGATGGAGCTAGCCGTTGGCAACAGATTCAGGCAATCACTTTGCCTTTGTTGCGCCTATCGTTCACTCCTATTTTACTATCAGGATTTGCTTTCAACTTCAATAACTTTGGAATCATTTATTTGCTGACCCAAGGTGGCCCTGCGGTGGTGGGCAACAGCTCGACGGGTCGCTCAACTGATATTTTGATCAGTTGGGGTTATAACAATGCATTCGGCTCGGGGGGTGGCTCAAATTATGGTTTTGCTAGCGCGATTGCAGTTATCATTGCCTTCTTGACCATCGGCATCAGTATAGTCAGTTTCCGCGCAGCGGGAGTATTTGAGGAGGCAAAGAAATGATCGACAGCCATGATCTCAGCACCAAGTATGTTCATAAGCCTCCATCAATCCTTTCCCAGATTCTTCCTTGGGTGTTGGGTACCGCTTTAGTTGCTTTTTTAATTTGGTTGGGCATTCAGCTCAATAACCAAGTTAATCCCCCTTCGCCTATCTTTAAAATGATTCGCTTTCAAAATGGTTGGCTGGTTGCATTAGGTTATCTATTGGGCATCGTTGCGGTCATGTGTGGTACTAGTGCCATTGGACTGTCTCAGGCTCGAGCGGCGGGTAAACGTAGGGTATCCTTTTTTGCCATTCTAGGTGATCAAGTCACCCACTTACTCATCTGGATTGTGATTTTTGCGGCGGTTTACCCACTGGTCTATGTCATTTTTACCAGTTTCGACCCTACCAACAAAATTTATAACACCAAAAACGTGGATAGCATCTGGCTCTTGGTTCAAGCTAAGATCATTCCCGATATTTCCAGCTTCAGTTCGGAAAATTACCAAAAATTGGTTAATGGTTTCTCGGTACTTGGCTTTCAATGGATTTTTATTGGACTTGTTGTGCTCAGTCTGCTCTTTTTGGCGGGCCTTTCGATTTATACCAGAATTACAGGTGAAATACGCGGAATTCAAAGATTGCAAACGTGGGGAATGCGAAGTTTGGTGTTATCCATCGTCGTTTTGATTCTGACCGTCGCTGCAGACCAATTTAAAGGCCCAGATGTTGAATCTAAATTCTTGCTGCATATCCGCAATACCTTCTTAATTTCGGGACTAACTGGGATCGTTGCCATTTCACTATGTACTACCGCAGGATACGCAGTCGCTCGTTTGCGCTTTCCGGGCCGCTTCGAGACGCTGCTGTTTTTTATTTTTGTACAGATGTTTCCTGGATTTTTAGGCTTGGTTTCAGTTTACTATTTGCTCTTTCAACTGGGCTTACTGAATACCTTTACGGGTTTGATCTTGGCCTATTCGGGTGGGGCTATTGCCTTTACCACTTGGATCTATAAAAGCTATGTGGAAGGCTTGCCCCTATCGCTCGAGGAAGCAGCAATGGTGGACGGCTGTACCCGTTGGCAAGTGTTTTACAAAATTGTGTTACCTCTTTCGGGGCCAATCTTGGTGTTCATCTTTTTGAACCAATTTATTGGAACCTACGCCGAGTT
>JANYFS010000402.1 GCA_025359705.1 Deinococcales bacterium
AGGTTTGGAAGCTTTTTCAGCAGGTTTTGCAGGATCTCACAGGTTCCCTCGAGCCATCCGAACTCGAGCGGGTCAAACGCAAACTGACTCTCAACCTGGCCCTCAGCGAAGAAACCGCGTATGGCAGGCTGTTCAATTTGGGTGCAGACTTTGTGCAGCGCGGTATTCGAGTGACTTTGCAAGATCACCAAAACCGCATTCGCCAAGTGACTTTGGCCCAGATTGCCGACCTCCTCGAGCGTTTCCCTTTGGTTCCTGTGGCACTTGCAAGTTTGGGGCCGCTCAAGAATTGGAATTGGAAAAGTTAAATCATGCCTCAGATGTTCCCCAAAATATTCCCATGTGGCTCGAGCTGAAATACAAAAATGGTGCGCTCTTCTCTTACTTCTTGGGTTACTGCTTTAATCTTAAAATGTCCTAAATCGAACCAAACATTGGGCTTGACCCGTTCCCACACTCGAGCGGGAATTTTGTTTTGTAGTGCCTCGAGCAGAATTAGGTTTCCACCCTGTAATTCTTGGTTGCCGTTTTGTCCTTCGCCCAAGTAATGCAGAAGTGGGGTTCCCAAATGGTCTTCCCAAAAATTCTGGTAGCTCGAGAGGCCGTAATCCAGCAGCAAACTGAGTTCACCATTGTGCAACCTCCGAATCCCGTGCCGCCCACCGTGCAAAGCACAAACCTCGAGCCAAGATAAAGGATTCTGGCGCTCGAGGCAGGGAGGAAGTTTGGGGATGGGGCTGGGCTTGCTCAGGGTAGAGTCTCGTGATAGCTGACCGCCACTCGTAAACCTTGGCGGGCCAGCAGCGCAAAGCCGTCGCCCACAGGGTAGGCCAAGATGTCGGGTAGCACTTCGGAGGGTTGGCCCACTACCACCACAGTCAAATCATTTTTGTAGTCGGTACGCACGGTTAAAATGCGCCCGAACATTTCTACGGTTAGCGGTTCGCCACGGTAGGCCAGCATCACCATGTCGGTTTGCTTGCTAATTACATTACTGACTTGGTTTTCGAGTTCGCCTTGCCCATGATAAATCGCTTGAAAGAAGCGCATCACATGTTTGGCCCGCTCTTTGCCTGGCTTTTCGCCCATCATGCGGGCCACTTCGCCAAAGGAATCCTCGATCAGTTCTGCGGGCAATTGCTTGAAGCGGTTGATTAAACTTTCGGCCCCTTTGCGGGCGAAGATAAACAAAGTATCCAGGGCAACTTTGTGATATTTGGCGGCGCTGGGCGGGGCCACCGATTCCAAATCCACCCGCCCATCGCGTACCCAAGCCGCCACCCCACGGGCCAAACGCAAATTGAAGAAATCCCCGCCAGGCTCGAGCAAAACTGCGGTAGCGCGGGCCAGTTTAAGCTGATCGACCAAGCCTTCACCGGTGCCTTCACTCACCTCGAGGTACATATAATCGGAACTGCGAAAGGCTTTGACCTCGAACTGATCCACCGGAACCCGCAGTTGTTCTTCGCTGGGCAAGACGTATTCGGCCCCCCCCACCTCGAGGCACCAACCCCCCCCCTCTCGAGGCTGCCAGGCCACATACAGCTCGCCAATTTGCGCCCCGCCCCGCCGTACCAAATGCACCGTCAGATGGCTTTGGGCTTGGGGTTCGCCGTGAATGCGTCTGCTGGCGTGATCGGCAAACAAGACAGGCTCGTTGATGATCACACTGCCCGCAGTTCCGCCGTAGCCATCGGGCAACATGGTTTTAAGCTGATCAAAAAAGGCGGTAAAGCTCGAGCGCAATGCGCCTTGTTCCGCCTCGAGGTCGCGTTTTTCTTGGGCTTCCATTTTGAGGGCTTGTTCGTATTGATTTTGCAAACGGGTCAATTGCTCGGATTTGGCAACATTGCCCAGTTGTTCGCGCTTGGTACTTTCGATGGTGTTGAGAATTTCCACCGCCGAAAACCCCTTAAAGCTGGAAGGCCGTCCCACAAAAGGCCGCTCGGCAATCAGCGCCGACATCCGCCGCAGGTAGGGCAGACGTTCTTGGCTGCCCAGTTCAAAATGCCCATTTTGCAAACCCAAAATGGTGTCGATCAGGTTGCGAATCAGACTCACTGCCAATTCGGGATCATCTGCCGCAAAACGCGGTTCCTCGAGGGTAGGAACGTGAATTTGGGGCCGAAAACGCATCAGGGTAGCGTCGTTTTTGCCCACATTATCTTTGGTGTAGCTCTCGAAGTTGCTCAGCAAAGCGCTAACCGCTCGCAGGCTGATCTTTCCAGGCTCTCGGCGTAACCGCTCGGCAAAAGTAGCGATTTCATCCTGCAAACTGGCCCGCCAAACCTGATCCGCCAACTTACGCAGGTGTTGAATTTCATCATCGTTTTCGCTAGGAGCTAGGTTAGGCTGATCGGCAGTGAAGCTGCTTTCGCTTTGCTCGGGAGCGGGTACGCTCGAGCGAGGACGGCTGGATTCTAGGGGTGCGACTTCGGCTTCGCCACCTATAGCTGTGACCCCTGCGGCCCGCAAACTCTTAAACAGCCGATCCATCCGCCGAAACCGCCGAATATTGATCCCCTCGAGCGGTGCCGACAACAAGCCATCGCGCAACATCAAAATGCTTCGCATTCCCCCTTTGGGAGCGCGTCCTTCTTGAAGATCGAGTACCTTGTACTCGTAAAGTTCAATCAAATTCAGCCATTGTTCCATCTGGGTTTACCCTCCTTGCGCTCGAGTGATGCAGCACTTTTGGTTTCTATTTGGATGTTAGAGATTCCCCTCGAGACAGATCATTTTGCAGGTTTATTTTGCAGGCTCTAGTGTTTGTTTTAACCAGTATATCGCACCCATCCTGCCCATCTTGCTGTGATCTTGCCCAGCATCCTCATGTTCCCAGCATCCCCATGTTGCATCCCTTAAGCGATCATGCTAGTTTGGCACTATGTTGTATCACTGCTTGGATCATCTACAAAACCTGCAGCCCCGCCATGTCGGTGCGCCGATCCATCTGATACAAACTCGAGCCGTCCGAACTCCATAATCTATGGTTCACCCTGCCACACACCTTCGAGCTAGCCATACGCCAGCCGCTCGAGGTGAATTCGTTCATGCTGTTCGTTGCTGGTTTTAGATCACCCTCAAACAAAAAGGTAAACCATAAAAATGCATATCCAACTCCCAGACGGCAAACAGCTCGAGTTCGACCACGCCCCAAATGGCCTGCAAGTCGCGGCCCAAATCAGCGAACGTTTGGCCCAAGATGCAGTCGCCATTAAAGTGGGAGAAGTCTTGCATGATGTGCTAACCCCCTTGCCAGATGGCGCGGTAGTCTCTTTGATGACCAAAAAACAGCTCGAGGAACTGCCTCAGTTTTTCCGCCACACCCTGGCCCATGTGATGTCGCAGGCGGTACTCGAGTTGTATCTTGCCAAAGGCTTCGCCGCCCACCAAATCAAGCGCGGGGTCGGCCCCGCCATCGAAAACGGTTTTTACCAAGATTTCGATTTGCCCGAGCCGATCCGCGCCGAAGATTTGCCCGAACTCGAGAAGCGAATGGGGGAGATTATCACCCGCAATCTGCCCCTGGTTCGTAGCGAGGTTTCTAAGGCGGTGGCCCTCGAGCAGTTTGCCTATGATCCCTACAAAGTCGAGTTGATCTCGGGTTTGCCCGACCTCGAGGCGATTACCTTTTACCAACAAGGCGACTATATCGATCTGTGCCGTGGCCCGCACATCCCCCGCACGGGTTTGCTGCCCCGCCATTTCAAACTGATGACCGTTTCGGGAGCCTACTGGCGCGGCTCCGAGAAAAACCCCATGCTCCAGCGAATTTATGGGGTTTCATTTGCCAGCAAAGCCGAACTCGAGGGCTACCTTAATTTGCTCGAGGAGGCCAAAAAGCGGGATCATAGGCGCATTGGTAAAGATCTCGAGCTGTTCTTTACCTCAGAGGCCATTGGCCCAGGTTTGCCGCTGTGGTTGCCTGGTGGAGCCACCATTCGCCGTGAACTCGAGCGGTTTATTGTGGATCTCGAGCTGGCACAAGGTTACGATCATGTCTATACCCCACAACTCGCCAAAACTGAGCTGTACAAAACATCAGGACACTGGGAGCATTACCAAGAAGACATGTTCCCGATCATGAAGCTGGATCTCGAGGAATTGGTGCTGCGCCCGATGAATTGCCCACACCATATTCAGATCTACAAGCACAAACAGCATTCGTACCGCGATTTACCGATCAAAATTGCCGAACTGGGAACCATGTACCGTTACGAGCAATCGGGCGAGTTAAGCGGTTTGTCTCGAGTGCGGGCCATGACCCTCAACGATGCCCATATTTTTGTGCGCCCCGATCAAATTCAGGCCGAATTCAAGAAAGTTATTCGCATGGTGCAGGAGGTTTACGGCATTCTGGGCTTTGCTGAGTACAAGTGGCGGCTAAGTTTGCGTGATCCTGCCAATACTGAGAAGTACGTTCAAGACGACGACTTATGGACGAACGCCGAGAATTTATTGCGTGAGGTTCTGAACGACCTCGATCTGGACTATTTCGAGTCGGTGGGCGATGCGGGTTTTTATGGCCCCAAAGTGGATGTACAGGTCAAAAGCGCACTGGGCAAAGACGAAACCATCAGCACCATCCAGCTCGACTTTTTATTGCCGCGCCGCTTTGAACTCGAGTATGTCAATGAGGAATCGGGGCGCAGCCGCCCGATCATGATTCACCGAGGCATCATCAGCACGATGGAGCGCATGACTGCCTTTTTGATCGAAAACACCGCAGGCGATTTCCCGTTCTGGCTGGCCCCCGAACAAATTGTGGTCATTCCTATCGCAGACCGCCACCTCGAGTACGCCCAGCAGGTTGCCGATACCCTGCGGGCCAAAACCCTTCGCGCTCGAGCCGACGACGGCGGCGAGCGGATGCAAGCCAAAATCCGCACCGCCGAACTGCACAAAATCCCTTTTATTTTGGTGGTAGGCGACCAAGAAGCCGAAAGCCAAACCCTAGCCGTGCGCGAGCGGCACAAAGGGGAACGCAAAGCCGTACCCCTGCTCGAGCTAGCCAGCGAACTCGAGGTTAAATACCGCTCGAGGGCCAAGTAAGATCTGCTCTCAAAACCCAATTTAAAACTTAAAACCTGACTCGAGACCTGATTCAAAACCTAACTTAAGGTGCAAGACCGATTTGGAAAAATTTGAAAGATTTGAAACACTTTTTGAACTTTTGAAAGTAAGAAGCGCTTTGCTTAGAAAATGAATATAATTCGGCATATCGTATAAAAGGCTGAATGTGATTTGGCAAATGAACCACATTCGGCTCGAGTCGAAATACAACCTTTAGGAAAATTAAAGCTTTGGAACGAATAAATTTGTATTCCCTAAGATAAATATGAAGTGATGTGATAAAAGCTATAAGGTTGTGCAATAGGCTTTCATTTGCTACCATGATCCCATGCAGATCGACTCAAATCTAAATTCCATCCCAAATTTCATGCGGTGTGGTTCCTTGTGTGACTTGCATTGCGAATTACGGTGTGAACTACGGTGTGAATGGCGGGTGGGTGGGTGTTGTGAAGGGTCAGCAAAAAATTTAGGTCAAACTTAAGCAACCGTAACGGCCCCTTTGTGGGCCGTTTTTTGTGGCTTTATTGTCCTTATGGATTGTTTTCTACAGCGTCAAAATAGTGTTAAAACAGCGCGAAATCAAGACCCGTCGCCGACCAAAAGTCGGAGACCTAAAGGAGTGTGGAACGTGAAAAAACTGGGTTACACTGCTGGAGATAGCGTAGTCATTCCGCCGTATGGCGTGGGAGTGGTTTCTGGAATCTCGACCCGTCAAATCGCCAATTCTTCGTTTAGCTATTATCAAGTCGAATTTCCCAACACCACTTCCAAGGCATTTGTACCGATAGACGCGCCCAGCACTACGGGGATGCGCCACGCCCTGACTGCGCTCGAGATGCCCGAAATTTGTGCGCGTCTGACCAAAGGCCAAGTGAATTTGCCCCGCCAATGGTCGGCCCGTCACCGCCGTGTCACCGAAATTTTATCCAGCGGCGAACCCTTCGAGATTGCCTCACTGACCGCCGAGCTACACCGCTGGCACCTCGAGCGCGGCCTGCCCGACCTAGACCGCCAAGCCTACCGCCGCGCCCTCAAAATGCTGATGCAAGAAGTGCGCCTGATCGCAGATGAAAGCGCCCTCGAGGTACAAGCCTTCCTAGACCGCGCCTGGCTCGAGGTTTCAAACTAAAATTGTACGTTTTTATGGCTCGAGGGGCGCAGAGATGCGCTCTTTTTTTGATTCGTTGTTGCGGGTTATACCAAACAAAGATGATTCATAGATATTATTTTTTAGACATACTGACTCGAGGAGGTTTTCTTCAAGATCGCTTTTCGGGCGGTTAGCGGACGAGGCAGCGCCCCGTCCCTACGAATGATTGATTTCTGCCAAAAAGTCCCTCCCAGTGGT
>JANYFS010000459.1 GCA_025359705.1 Deinococcales bacterium
TTTTTGCCGCAAGTCGTTGAGGGCATTGAGCAGCACAAACAGCACCGAACACCCCGCCACTGCCACCAACAAAATCAAACCTATCGGACCTTGATATTTGGAAAACCCCACATCGATGGTGTGTGAAAAAGTGAGTGAATGGCGATTGAGTACCCCAAAGATCACGAGAAGCAGCAACACCACCGCCAATAAAAAATTGCTTACTTTCACTTTGCACCCCTTTTCCCTCAGCCCGTTTACGTCAAGCCATCCCCAGCTCGAGGAGAAAAATCTTGCCCAGCTCCCACTATAGCCAATTCTTAAATGGGGAGGATTTGTATGGGATGGAAATTTTGCGAAGATTGTGCATCGCAATAAAAGCCCCTCGAGCCGACCTTGCACCGTCAGACTCGAGGGGTAGAAGGTGAAACTCAAATCCAGACGGGTTCGGGTTCGAGGTGATCTTGCACAGGGGTTCCCGCTTCCAGACCGCTCGAGGATACGGTACGGGCAGGAGTGAGGGTCATGTCGGCTTCGAGTAAAATTTGGCACGACAGTCTTCCCTGCCCCAGCAAACCTTTGGCCTCGAGGACGGTTTTTTCGGCCTCGGTCATGGAAGTGGGTTCGCCGCTCGAGAAGGTGACTAAACAGGTGGTGCAACGGGCTTTTCCGCCACAACGGTGCAACATATCGATCCCGTTTTGCTCGAGGGCTAGAACCAAGCGCTGACCTGCGGGGGCTTCAAAAGTGGGAAATCCAACTACGGTAATTTGGGGCATGGGGTCAGTGTAGCGTTTTTTTAGTCAAAAGCTGGTCTGCACCCAAAGGTATGCACCCGCTTCTGTACTTCTCCAATTTGCCAAACACAAAAGTTTGCTAGGCTAGGGACTTGTGTATGACCTTCTGAAAAAACTGCTTTTTCGTTTCGATCCCGAACAGGTTCATGAATGTGTGATGGCTGGCCTCGAGCGCACCGCACACAGCAATTTAGCCCTCGAGCTGCTGGCTCAAATCTGCGCCGTCCATGAACCGCGCCACGCAGTCAAACTATGGAACCTCGAGTTTCCCAACCCCGTAGGTTTGGCGGCGGGCTTCGACAAAAACGCTCGAGCGCTTCCCGCTTGGCCCGCGTTGGGCTTTGGTTTTGTGGAAATGGGTAGCGTCACCGCGCTGGCCCAAAGCGGCAACCCCACCCCACGCTTGTTTCGCCTGCCCCAAGACCGCGCCATCATCAACCGCATGGGTTTTAATAATGACGGTGCCGATCAAATTGCCGCCCGCCTCGAGCAACTGTTTAACACTCGAGGTACCTTGTCGGTTCCGCTGGGCATCAATTTGGGCAAATCTAAACTCACCCCGCTCGAGCTGGCCCCGATGGATTACCTGAGTAGCTTGGATAAACTATGGGATTACGGCGACTACTTTGTAATCAATGTATCCAGTCCCAATACGCCCAATTTACGCCAACTCCAAGATAAAGACAAGCTTGAGGTGTTGCTGGGCGCAGTGATGGACTTTGCCAACCGCCAGAAAGTGAGCAAACCCGTTTTGCTAAAAGTCGCCCCCGATTTAAGTTTTGATCAACTGAATGATGTGTTGGTCTTACTCGAGCAATATCAGCTTTCGGGAATTGTGGCTACCAATACCACCCTCTCGAGGGAAGGTTTACAAAACAAAATGGACGAAGCGGGTGGTTTGTCTGGAGAACCGCTTAAACACCGCAGCGTAACGTTTTTAGCACACTTACAAAAAGAGTTAAATGGACGCTTGCCAATTATCTCGGTAGGCGGTATCTCGAGCGGGGATGATGTGCAGCAGCGTCTCGATATGGGAGCCAGTTTGGTGCAGGTGTATACAGGTTGGATTTATCAGGGGCCAATGATGATGAAGAATATTATGCGTGATTTGAGGTAGCTCGAGGTTATTCCGTTTTCCGTTTTCCATTTTCCGTTGAAAGAAACAAAAAGCGGGCGCATCATGATGCGCCCCTACATTTTTGATTATGGATTTTTTATTTAGTTTATCTAATAAACTGTTGGAACACCTCCACTTTACCGCTTGCCGAACCTTGAAAACCTACTCCGCCATCATATTCGGCACTGATGCTGTATTTGCCCACTTTGGCATCCCATTGAGGGGCGCAGCCTGTAGCAAATTGCTTGGGCAAGAAGATAATGGTGGTGGAAGTGGTCTCGAGGGTGTAGTACCATTTTAGGGTGCTGCATGATGCACTCGAGCCGTCTACGGTAACGCTGCCGTTTAAATTAATCAGGGCGCTCGAGCCATAAGTACCTACCGAAAAAGGAAGTTTGGGGCTATTGATGCTCACTTTGACGATGTGGGTTACGGGTGGAACCACTTGATTTTGTACATTGACCGTGACCGCTTTGCTATCGGAGCGTCCATCGATGGTATAGGAAGCAGTTAGCACTCGAGTTCCTGCGGTAGTAAAGTTGATGGTCGGTTTGCAACCGATCCAAGGGCCTTCACCCGCTACCGAGCTGTTCCATTGCAAGGTGGAGCAGTTGAACACGCCGTTGTTGCCGTTGCCACCCAAGAATTCTTCGACTTTACCCTCGAGGGCGTAATCGGTTTTGGTATTTAGGTTGGCACTGGGGGCGGGGAACAGCACATTCACGATGGGGTAGTGACCGTCCACAATGTTAATTGTGGCGCTGCTTTCGTTACCATCGTTATCTTTGGCTTTGGCGGTAATAAAGTCACCCGTTCCCAAGCTCGAGAGGTTGAGGTTCAGGGTTTGACCCGTTCCCAAGTTGCCTTGTTTATTGGAAGTCCAAACCATTTTGCTTGAGATGTCGCCGTCTTGGGCATCTGTTGCACTACCCTCGAGGGTGACAGTCTTTTTTAGGTTGACGTACACAGGCAGCGAAAACAGATCTCCACTTTGGGCGCTACCAGGTTTGCTGATGTTGATTTTGGGGCCTTGGGTGCTGAGTCCTGCGGCTTGTTTCCATTTGCTGCTGCGGGTAGCACCGATATCCATATAGCTGATACCGCTAAAGATTTTGGTGATGTAGTCCACGGGGATGTAGTAGAAGCCCGCATCGGCAGGGCCACAGCCCCAAGAGTTTTTGATCATGAAGTAACCGCCGCCCGCACCCTGGGGCGCATTGGGTAACTTAGCACTGAGCTGGGTGTTGGAGATGTATCCCGCAATCATCACCACATGTCCGCCGCGTCCATTGGAAGTGCCGTAGTTGGTGACAAAGCCGTTGGCAGCGGGGCCGTCGAAGCCTTCATACACTCCAAAAGAACCCATCAACGCGTAACCCTGAGACAGTAAAACTCGAGCGGTGTTTAGCGGGAAATGACCGATCCGCTGGTTGGCGGGGAGGTTGCCCCACTGGTTGCTCCACAAGCTATTGACTGGGCTGGCTTTAACCCCTTGGTTGCCCACATAGTTGACGTGTCCATATCCGCAGAAGGTCCAGAACAGCACTTTGGTACAGATCACAGGGCTTTGGTGGGCGGTTTGCGAACACCAACCTGAATAGCTGTTACAGGCTCCGGTATAGGAGGCGGCAGTTCCTGAAACGCCTGCATCAAAGGCGTTGGCAGGGCGACCATAGGCGGGGTTATAGGTCCAGACGTTTTCGCTGGGCAAGATCACATTGTTGTCGCGCATGTGGGTCAGGGCAGTGGATGCGCTCGAGCCATCACCATAATTGGAGGGCGACCAGTCCAGTTTTTGTTTGTGTACCAGATACTGCTCCGAGAGGTTCCAAGTGGTGCCGTCCACCACCAAAGCTTTACTCTCGAGGGCCGCAACTGCCGCAAATCCCCAGCAGGTTCCGCGCATTCCTTGGTTTTTGACGGGGGTCACAAAGTTCTTGAGGGGCCACCAAAAGTTGTTAAAAACCCCACCCGCTTTATGGGCGCAATTTCCGCTCGAGTCCACCCCGTTGCCCGCACCTTGACTGGTGAATTTGCCTCCATCGCTACTCAGTGAGGCGGGATTCTCCTCACCTTTTACCCCATCCAAGTTTTCCACTTTACCCAAACGGCTATCCAGCTCGAGCAGGGCGGCAAAGATTTCGGCAACGCTTTTACCATTGAGACTATCGGGATTGGGCAGACCGTCCAGCACACCTCGAGGGCTGCTTTCAAAGGTATTGCGGTAGGCAGTCAGGGCATTTTCGGGGCTGTCCATCCGTTTGAAATCTTCGACAATCTGGGCCATTTGTGCCGCGTCGCTGAGGGTTTCGACCCGTTGGCTGGTTCCATCGCTATTTTTGACCTCCAAAAAGCCATCTGCCAAAGGATCTTTGTTGGGATCTTGGGAAAGCAAGCGCTGCACATCGGGGCTGGGGGTTCCCAAACCTTCCAGGAAGGCGCGGTCTTCTTTATATTTCTTGAGGGTGGCGGCCTTTTGCTCCACCAACAACGCGGGGTTGGTCAAGACCAGTTCGCCACTGGCTATTTTGGCTTGGAAATCTTCTGGGGTGGTATTTTCTGCACCTTCTGGGGCGCTGGGGCCGAAAGCATTACCTTCGGTGAAAAAGCTGCTCGAGGGGTTGGGGTTTGGATTGGGGTTGGGCTGAACTTGGGGCTGGCTTCCGCAGGCCATCAGGCTGAGGCTCAGGGCTAAAATTCCGACGGCTTTGGTTAGGGTTGCTTTTTTCATGGTGGTTGCCTCCTGGGGCGGGGTCTTGCTGGGAATTTGATTGCTTCTTGTTTGCGTTCTGCTCGCTTGCTTTCTTGAAATGAATGATAGAAAAGGGGGTCTTAAAAGGGTCTTAAGGGGGGATCAGTTGGGGATCAGGTCGCTGCGCTCGAGGGTAGGAGGGTAAGAAAAAATTGTGTGGCTCGAGGTTTTTATCTTTAACGAAAAACAAAAAACGAATGACTCAAAACGAACATAAAAAGACCCTAGCCAAACTCGAGGGAAACCCGTTACAATGCGAGAGCCTTTAAAGCAATCCTGTGAGATTGCACCCGCCCCGCGAGGCGACAAGGAGAAAGTATGAACGAACCCCAACACACGCCAAGCGAA
>JANYFS010000470.1 GCA_025359705.1 Deinococcales bacterium
GGAAAACCGTATTGATCACGGGGGCGGGCGGCTCGATTGGCTCGGAAGTGGTGCGCCAGATCTGCCATTTTCATCCCAAAAAATTGATTTTGCTGGGTCGGGGTGAAAACAGCATTTTTAGCATTCAGCAAGAGCTTTTGCGAACCTGGCCCGAGATCGAGCAGGTGGCCTTGATTGGCGATGTGCGAGACCGCGCTCGAGTGCGGGAAATTTTTGCGGCCCAGCGCCCGCAAGTGGTTTTTCATGCCGCCGCCCACAAGCACGTCCCCCTCAAGGAAGAATCTCCGCACCAAGCGGTGCTGAACAATATTTTTGGCACGCAAAATGTGGCGGAAACCGCCCTCGAGTTCGGGGTAGAGCGCATGGTCAATATCTCGAGCGACAAGGCGGTCAACCCTACTTCGGTGATGGGAACCAGCAAACGCATCGCCGAAATGATAGTGACCCACTGTGGGCAGCAGGCCAAAAAAGGTCAGGCATTTGTTTCGGTGCGCTTTGGCAATGTACTTGGCTCGAGGGGCAGTGTGGTTCCCACCTTTATGCGCCAGATCCGCGATGGTGGCCCCGTCACCGTAACTCACCCCGAAATGACCCGCTATTTTATGACCATTCCCGAAGCCTCGAGGTTGGTGTTGCAGGCGGGGGCCTTGGCCCAAAATGGGCGGATTTACGTGCTGGACATGGGGGAACCGGTTAAGATTATGGATTTGGCTCGAGATGTGATCAGTTTATCGGGGGCCAAAGATGTGGACATTGCCTTTAGCGGTATTCGACCTGGGGAAAAATTGTACGAAGAGCTGCTCACCGCCGCCGAAGGAACCAGCCGAAGCCAACATAACGATATTTTGGTGGCCCGTAGCGAAAAGCCCGACAGTGAGTGGCTGCAACAAAACCTCGAGCGTTTATGGCAGGTATCCCAAGTGGGAGATGCTTTAAAATTGCGCCTAACCCTGAAAGAAATGGTTCCCGAGTCTTTAATCACTTTAGTTTGAGATTGTGGTTTAAGATTTTGAGGTTTTGAGGGTAAAGTTTTTCAGTAAGTTGTCTATACGAGTCGGGACTTTATCCCGCTTTCATATTGGAGATCTAGGTCAAATGACTCAAGACAAGTCTTTAGCAGTATGTCATACTATTCATAGGGAAGGCGCACACAGCGTTCACAGTTGTCCAAAGCAACTTTTCCCTGCTTAAGCTCCAATAGCACTTTTAATCTGCCCTTTATTGATTACCCCCTCCAAACCATTTGGAGGGGGTTATTTGTGATTCGGTAGGTCAACTTCCTTGGTCAACTTCCTCGGTAGGTACTGTAACTGTACGGTGAAACCAAGAGCGGTACATGATAATTCAGGCTCGAGTCGGAAATACCAAAGCGCACCGGAACCACGCTTAAAAAGTTGGGATTGGGCAAGATTTCACCCAAAGTCTCGAAGTATTTGCCCACATGGAACTCAAGTTCGTAAAGGCCGACTTCCATGCCCAATCCCTCGAGCAAAGGGTGATCCAAACGTCCGTCAAAGTTGGTTTCGCCAATTTTGATCAGGCTGCGGCTGATCCCCTCGAGCCGAAAAAGATCCACTTGCATCCCGTGTGCGGGAATTCCTCTGGCGGTGTCCAAAACGTGCGTAGTCAGTTTTCCCATGTTTAGATTATACGGCGCAAAATCTAAAGCCTTTCTAAAACACTTATCTCAACCACTTCTCAACCAGTGGTCAACCACTTCTCAACCCAAGATAGACTTTGGGACAATCACTGACTCGAGCAGTGTTTATGATGGTTGGTATGATGGTCTTAACAATACTCGAGCGTGCCAAATGAACCATAACATTCCAGTCAAAGAGCTGGGGGTGGCGGGCGAAATTATGGCCCATGCGGTGGATGCCTGTGTGCATTGCGGTTTTTGCCTGCCTGCTTGCCCCACCTATCAACTGCTGGGCGACGAAATGGATTCGCCCAGGGGCCGAATTTTTTTGATGAAAGAAGTCCTCGAGGGGCATTTGGATCTGCTCGAGGTGACGGATCATTTGGATCGTTGCTTGGGTTGCATGGGCTGTGTGACGGCCTGCCCCAGTGGGGTTCCCTATGGCGAACTGATCAGCACCTTTCGCAGTTACTCTGAGCCGCTGCGTCCACGCGGATTCCTCGAGCGGGGGCAACGCACGCTCATTCAAAAGATCCTACCCAAACCTGACCTTTTTCGGGCGGGAGCGAGGTTGGGTAAACTCGCCAAACCCTTCAAGGGCATTTTCCCCTCAATGCTCAAAACCCCACTCGAGCTGCTGCCAGACCACGTGCAACCCGCCTATAAAATGCCTGAAAAAGTGGAAGCCAAAGGAACGCTTCGCGCTCGAGTGGCTTTTCTATCGGGCTGCGCCCAACAAGTCCTCGAGCCGAATTTTAATGCTGCCACCTTGCGGGTGCTGGCCCACAACGGGGTGGAAGTGATTTTGCCCAAGAGTCAGGGGTGCTGCGGCGCGGCTGCCATGCACACCGGTTATCACCACGATGCCATGAGCATGGCACGGCAAAACCTCAAGGCATTTGGGGATTTGGAAGGTTATGACGCGATCATTTCCAATGCGGCGGGTTGTGGCTCGGGCCTTAAAGAATATGCTTTGCTGTTTCGGGGTGAACCCGAAGAAGAGCTTGCAAAAGCATTTGTGGCAAAGGTTAAAGATGTCAGCGTGTTTTTGGCGGAGCTGGGTTTGCGCCCAATTGTACCACTGACCAAAAACATCAAGGTGGCCTATCACGATGCCTGCCATTTGGCCCATGCCCAGGGGGTTAAGGCCCAACCTCGAGCGATTTTGCGGGAGGTGGCGGGCCTCGAGCTGTTGGAGGTTCCCGAGGGCGATCTGTGTTGTGGCAGTGCAGGAACCTACAACCTCGAGCAGCCTGTTTTGGCGGGGCAACTGGGCGAGCGCAAAGCCCGTAATATTTTGGCAACAGGCGCGGACATGGTGATCAGTGGAAATATTGGCTGTCACACCCAAATCAAAAGCCATTTGGCAAAACTGGGCCGCCCCATCCCGATTTACCACACCCTCGAGCTGTTGGATTTGGCCTACCGAGGCGAGCTGTGAAAACGGTGGTGAGCATCCCCAAGCACGTTCCCAAGCATGTTCTCGAGCTACAAAATACTTTAGGAACCCGCAAAGTTCTGGTCACTCGAGCGGAGCGGATGATGTACCGCAACGATGCCATCGTGGTGGGGGAAACTCCGCTGGCGGTGGTGCTGCCCGAGAGTACCGCAGACGTGGTGACGGCGGTGAAATGGGCCAAGCAACACGGCATCAGTATTGTGGGGCGGGGCGCTGCCAGTGGGCTTTCGGGGGGTTCTGCACCACTCGAGGAAGGTTTGGTGATTGCCTTCACCCGCATGACCCAGCTCGAGGTGTTTCCGCAGCGCCGTGAAGCCTGGGTGCAAAGCGGGGTGGTCACCCTGAAAATCAGCGAAATGGCCCGCCCACACGGTTTGGTTTATCCGCCCGACCCCGCATCCTTTCGCACCAGTACCATTGGTGGCAACCTTGCCGAAAACGCGGGTGGCCCGATGTGCTTCAAAAAAGGGGTGACGGGGGATTATGTTAAGTCGCTCGAGTTTGTGGACGCAAACGGCGAAATCCATTTCCTCGAGCGCAGCCACTACGATCTGGCGGGGCTGCTGATCGGTTCCGAAGGAACCTTGGGCCTGATCACCGCCGCCACGCTGCGGCTCGAGCCACCCGCCCAGTTTACCCGCACCCTGATGGCCCATTTTGCCGAGGTGGGCCAAGCCGCCGAAGCAGTCTCGAGAGCCATTGCGGGTGGCGCGGTTCCCTCCAAGCTCGAGTTTATGGATCGGGCCTGCACCGCTGCGGTAGAAGGGTATTTGAAAATGGGTTTGCCTTTGGGCGCAGAGGCCATTTTGCTGATCGATACCGATGGAGACGACGCTCAAGAGGTGGATGAAGAACTCGAGCTGGTGAAGAATGCCTGCCTCGAGGCGGGTGGAGTGGTGAAAATTGCCGCCGACTTTGCCGAATCGGAAGCCGTATGGAAAGCCCGCCGCTCGATTTCCCCCTCGCTGGGCCGCATTCGCCCGCAGCGTATGAACGAGGACATTGTGGTTCCTCGCTCGAGCCTGCCCGCCGTGGTGCGGGAAATCCGCGCCTTGGGCGACGCTTCGGGCCTGAATCTGGTGCAGTTCGGGCATATTGGCGACGGCAACTTGCATCCCAATATTCTGTTCGATCCAAAGCTCGAGTCTATGGACGCAGTGATGGAGCTGGCCCACCAGGTCGCTCGAGTGGCCCTGAAATACGGCGGGGTACTGAGTGGCGAACACGGCATTGGCTCGATGAAAAAGCCGTTTATGCGCGAAGCGGTGGACGCACAAACCCTCGAGGGCTTATCGCGGATCAAACTGGCCCTCGATCCGCAGCAGCGGCTGAATCCTGGCAAGATTTTGCCCGATTTATTGCCTGATTTATTGGAGACACATCAAAATG